>CBFCXB010000001.1:0-36692 GCA_965601905.1 uncultured bacterium
CACCTCTTCGCCGTGGGTGGAGTCGAGATTTCCCGTGGGCTCGTCCGCCAGTATGAGACGGGGACGCGTGATCACGGCGCGCGCGACGGCCGCCCGCTGCTGCTGCCCGCCGGAGAGCTGCTGGGGAAAATGGTTGCGGCGCGGGATCATCCGGAAGCGCTCCAGCACCTCGTCGACCCGCTTCTTCCGCTCGGTGGGGGAAATGCCTTGATACAGCAGGGGAAGCTCGACATTCTCGAAGATCGTGAGTTCGTCGATCAGGTTGAAGCTCTGAAAGACGAATCCGATGTTGTTCTTGCGTATGAGGGACCGTTTCCCCTCACCGCGCCGCGACACATCCTCACCCATGAGATGGTAGGCGCCCGCGGTGGGATTGTCCAGCAGGCCGAGTATGTTGAGGAGCGTCGACTTGCCGCATCCCGACGGTCCCATGACGGCCACGAACTCACCCTCCCTGATCTCCATGTTTACCCCGTCGAGAGCGATCGTCTCGACTTCCTCCGTCCGGAAGATCTTGATCAGATCCTCGGTTCGTATCATCGTGTTTCTCCTCCGTGCTTCCGTGCCCATCCGGCGGTGGTCATTTGATCTTTTCCTTTATTTTAATATGAGCCGGTCGGCATCACCGAAGGTTTCGTATGGCGATACGATCACCTGCTCCCCCGGTTCGAGTCCTGCGAGCACCTCGTAGTATTCCGTGTTTTGCCTGCCCAGGTGGATCTCCCTCCGGCGGCCGCCCGTGCCGGAGCCGTCGAGCACGTATACCCAGCGGCCGCCCGTATACTGGTAGAATCCGCCGGTGGCGAGCAGAACCGCCTCCGAAAGTTCGCCGAGCTCGAGCCGGATACGCAGCGTTTGGCCTCTGCGGATCTCTTCCGGCTCTTCATGTACGAAATGCATGTCAACCTCGAAGCGGCCTTCGACCACCTCGGGGTAGACCTTGGCGACGTTCAACCTGAACGTGTCCCGGGCAAAGCTGAACGTACCCGCCCGGCCGGTGCCGATTCGGGTGATGTAGTGCTCGTCTATCGGTACGCGAACCTTGAACCCGTCGAGGATGTCGATCTGACCGAGCCGCTCGCCTCGCCGCTTGGATTCCCCGATCTCGGCGTTGAGTGAGGTCAGGTGGCCCGAGACGGGCGCCTTGATGACGAGGTTTTCCATATTCTGCTTGACGATATCGAGGTTCGCTTCCATCCGGACGAGCGAGGTCTCGAGCTGGCGGATCTGGTTTTCCCTGAAGAGGGAATCCTGCCGTTGTGTCTTGGCGGTCAGTTCCAGGGACCTCGCGAGGTACGCCATCTCGTCCTTCGATTCTTCAAACTCCCGCTGGGAGAGGAGGTCCTTGGCCGCAAGCGTGGTGTTGGACTCGACGATGCGCCGCTGTCGCTTGATCGCGTGCTCGATCTCGAGCAACTGTCGCTGCATCTCGAGGCCGTGCCGTTCCATCTCGAGGCGGGTGTTACGGAGATTGTTGCTCTGCTGGAATATCTCCGCTTCCCGGTACATCACGTCCATGAGGAGATTGGTATTGGCAAGCTTGATGATCCGGTCCCCCTTCTCGACGAAGGTGCCGGCCTCGAGGTAAACGGTATCGACGCGACCGCCCTCGACGGCGTCCAGGTAGTGCGTGCTTATGGGGATGACTGTACCGGTAACCGGTATGAATTCCTGGAATGCGCCGCGAGTGACGGTCGCGATCCGTAGGCGGTCGGTCTGCACATTCAGTCTGGGAGAGCGGTCGGCGAGCAGCAGGCCGTAGATTACGAGAGCCGCGATTATTGCCCCGCCGGCAATGTATACGATCCGCCGCGGTGTCCACCGCTTTCTCTGTATCGGCCGGTCGACCATGGAGTATTCCTCTGCTTCAGCGGTTCCTACAGCGCATATTCAGCGATCAGGTGCCGGGCGGCAACCACAATCGCTTTCAGGCAGCGGACCGACATTGCGATGCGGCTCTTGACCTTGTTATTGACGGTTCGATGGAGGGCCTTCAGCGGGTGCGGTGCATCCCTTGTGCCGGGCGCTTTTAATGAAGCCTCATCCGTGTTTTCACCCGTCACCGTCACCAGTCCGATGAATCGATCCGTCACGACCAGGCCGCGCCGCTCGATTCTCCCCCAGGTCGCGTTACCGGGATGCCGGTAGCTGATATCGCACTTGAAACTAATACGATTGTTCACGCCGTCGCTTTCAGCAAGGGTATTCTCCTCCGGGATCAGGACTACGAGTCGTATATCCGCCTCGGCCGCCCTGGCAATCACGGAGTATAGACCGATCGCATCGGCGTCGGCCGGGAGTACCAGGATGAAAAACAGTGCCAGGGCGACCGATGAGCCATATACCGTGCGTCTATAGATCGTTCTTTTCATATTGCATCACCTCCACTCGTAGAGGATGCCTTTTCAAGTGCCGTGCCATAAAGTCATCTTCTTTATTTGTAAATAGTTATAAATTTAAAGGGCCGTCGTTGATGTCCGCTGGCGATACAGTGGGTGTCCGCTTACGAACAGTTCATCCTTGCCCCCGAATTGTTTTTTAGGTACTATACACTAAGAATATCGATAAACCAACGGGGATGATCGACATGGCGAAAAAACACGGGACCATCCTGGTCATCGACGACAACGAGGATGTTCTGTTCGCCGCGCGCTTCTTCTTGAAGCGGCACGTGGCAGCGGTGCACACGGAGAGTAATCCGGAGCGACTGCCGGATCTGCTCGGGCGGGAGCGTTTCGATGTGATCCTCCTCGATATGAATTTCAGCAAGGATGTTACAAGTGGTGAGGAGGGATTCCACTGGCTCCATCGCATCATGGAGATCGATCCGGCGGTCGTCGTCATTTTCATCACCGCTTATGCCGATATCGACATGGCGGTACGGGCGATCAAGGAAGGGGCGACCGATTTCATCGTGAAGCCCTGGCAAAACGAGAAGCTCCTGGCCACCGTCTCGGCGGCGCTGGCGCTGGGTCGGTCCCGGCGGGAGGTGCACAGCCTGCGATCGCGTGAGCGTCGGCTCAGTGAGGATCTCGATCAGCCCTTCCACGATTTTATCGGCGAGTCGCCCGCCATGCGGGAGGTCCTCGACGCCGTCGGAAAGGTTGCCGTCACCGACGCCAATGTATTGATCACCGGTGAGAACGGTACGGGAAAGGAGCTGGTCGCCCGTGCCATCCACCGCCGGTCACCGCGTGTGGGGGAGCCGTTCGTAAAGGTCGACATGGGAGCGTTGACCGGCTCCCTCTTCGAGAGCGAGCTCTTCGGGCACGTCAAGGGAGCCTTCACCGATGCACGCGAGGATCGCCCCGGCCGTTTCGAGATCGCCGCCGGCGGAACCCTCTTTCTCGATGAGATCGGCAACCTTCCCCTGGGGCTCCAGACCAAGCTGCTCTCGGCGCTTCAGAGCCGGCAGGTGACACGCGTGGGATCGAACACCCCGCACGAGGTCGACATCCGTCTGATATGCGCGACAAATGTATCACTGTTCGAGATGACCGCCGCGGGATCATTCCGCCGGGATCTCCTCTACCGGATCAATACGGTCAATATAGACATCCCGCCGCTGCGCGAGCGGATCGACGATATCCCCCCCCTTACCGAACATTTCCTCTCCATCTACGCGAGGAAGTATCGCAGATCCGGTATCAGGATTGTCCCCGCGACGATGAAGAAACTGAAGGCGTACCGCTGGCCCGGTAACGTCCGCGAGCTCCAGCACGCCGTCGAGCGGGCCGTGATCATGGGGGGCGGCAACAAACTCCGGCCCGATGATTTTCTCCTCTCCGCCGGCGCCGAGGGGGGCGACGAACTGGCGATCGACAGCCTGAACATCGATGATGTGGAGCGGGCCTTGATTCGAACGGCGATGCGGCGGTACGGGGGAAACATCAGCCGTGTCGCCCGCGAGCTGGGATTGAGCCGTGCCGCTCTCTACCGGAGGCTGGAAAAGTATGGTCTCTAGAAACTTCAGAACAAATCTGATCATACGTGTGGTGCTGCTCTCGGCGACCATCTTTCTCATCTATCCGAGTCTGTTCCGCCATTACTATGCGGCGTCGGTGCTGATCGCAGCCCTGATCGTGTACCAGGGCTATTCTCTGATTTCGTTCCTGGAGACGACCGGCCGCGAGCTCGCGAGGTTTCTCGAGTCGATCCGGTATGGCGATTTCACGGCGGGCTTTACCACCGGCATACGGGGGCGGGCGTTCGATGATCTCAACCGCTCGTTTTCCGAGGTCATCACGCGCTTCCGCGAGATCAACGTGGAGAGGGAGGAGGGCTACCAGTACCTGCACGCCGTGGTGCAGCACGTCGGCATCGGTATGATCGCCTTCCGGAGTGACGGGGGAGTAGAGCTCATCAATGCGGCGGCGAAAAAGCTCTTCGACGTTCCGCGATTGAAAAACATCGAGGATCTCGGTGCCGTGAGCAGTGAACTCGTGGAGACGCTGCGGACCATCGAGCCGGGTGCGAGTGACCTCATGAAGATCAGGGTGGGAGAGGACCTGCTCCAGGTGTCGATCTACGCCACCGAGCTCCGTCTCCGGCATGTCGCGCTGAGGCTGGTTTCCTTCCAGAACATCGGCTCCGAGCTCGACGCGAAGGAAATGGAAGCATGGCAGAATCTGATACGGGTCCTCACGCACGAGATCAAGAACTCCTTGACGCCGATCGTCTCGCTCACGTCGAGTGTCGAGGATATGGTGTCCGTTCGAGGGCGGACGAACGGTACGGAGAATGAGGCCCTGCACGAGATTCATACGGCGCTGCGTACGATCAGGAATCGGAGCGAGGGGCTGCTGCGATTCACCGACGCCTACCGGAGCCTGACAAGGATCAAGAATCCCGAGTTCCAGCGTTTTCAAGTGGCGGAGCTCCTGGACCGTGTCGGCAGCCTCGCCGCGGAGCAGATGGAAGGGGCCGGCACAACCTTTCGCACGAGGGTCGATCCATCTTCGCTCGAGCTGACCGCCGACCCGCAGCTCGTCGAGCAGGTGCTGATCAATCTGATCCTCAACGCGATCGATGCGGTGGAGGGTGCCATCGGCGCCCGGATCGCGGTTGATGCGTCGGTGGACGGCAGGAACAGGGTGGTGATCCGCGTGACCGATAACGGACGCGGCATCGTCGAGGATGCCCTGGAAAGGATATTCGTGCCGTTCTTCAGCACGAAGAAGGATGGCTCGGGGATCGGGCTCAGCCTCTCACGCCAGATCATGCGGCTCCACCGAGGCGAACTCACCGCGCAATCGAATCCGGGCGTTGAGACCGTGTTCACGATGCGGTTCTGATAGGCTTCTTAAGAAGCCACTTGCGCATAGGCCCCCACCGGCCGAACGTATCCGGACAGAAAGGTGCTCACGCTCGGCGATCCGATCATCGGCCATTCGATCACCTTCTGGCCCCCGCTTGACGGCTTTCAGCGGCACACGTTCATCTGCGCCTTGAAATGCCTGACCTTATCGCGCTGTGCGAGCGGGGGCGGTTACATCTCCGTATACGAGACCTGGAATCCGGAACATGCCGTAGTGGTTATAGACGCGGATCTGCTGGCCGACGGCCGGACCGTAGTGATCGGTCTCGGCTCCCCGCTCGATCAGGCGATCCACGACTACTCGATCCGCGCCGACGATATTCGGGAAGCCGGCGGATCGCTCCGCGGCTGCCCGACCGTTGCGACCTTCAAGTACTGTCCCGATCTCGTCGCTTTCGATCTGTCAGTGTCGCCGGACAAGCTTTACGAGGCCTGCGCACCGTACGAGATCGATTTCGACTTCCGGAACGGGGGTGATTACGCGGCCGGTCCCTTTCGTGTATCGGTGGGACTGAGATGGCATGACGGCGAGCAATGGATCGTGGACACGATGGATACGCTCCGGTACAACGGTCTCGATCCGGGCGATACGATACATGTGAGCACGACGTGCACGATGCCGCCGGTGGTGGGATTGAATGCCTATTACCAGGTGTATGTCGATGATCTCGACGAGGTGTCCGAGTGCAGCGATGAGAACGACGGCGACGAATTCTTACTGTTCAACCATACCCCATGTATTATGTCGATCGACGATCTGCCCGAAGATACGGGGGGATGGGTAACGATGGTTTTCAAGAAGGCATACAACGACCGCTCGGGTCCCGGCGGCCGCGTATCGGGATACGGGATCTACCGGCGGATCGATCCACCGCCGGGAGCCATGAGAGCCGCCGGCGTGGAAGGTGAGACTATCGAACGGGACAACGAAGATGCCATCCCCGATAGGGCGGGACACCCGTGCTGCCACGGATTCGCGATGGAGGATTGGGAACTCGTCGAGTGGGTCGATGCCGAACTGCTCGATCACTATACCGTCAGAATTATACGAATCCATTCAATCCAACGACGACGATCCGTTACGAGATACCGGCCGGCGCTCATGTGACGCTCCGGATCTACAATGTGAACGGTGAAATTGTCAGGACGCTCGTTGATGCCCGCCAGGAACGGGGGATCCGGCGCATCGAATGGGACGGGCGCGACTACGGCGGGCGGTTCGCGGCCTCCGGCGTCTATTTCTACTCCGTGCGCGCGGGCGCATTCACGGACACAAAGAAGATGGTTCTTCTTCGATGAGCGCCCCGTCGATCGAGTCCTATTCGACCGAATCAAAACGGGCGGTGAGCCGTCGGCAGATATATTCGAGAAACTCGCGGTCGTGAAACGAGAATGGAGCGAGCTTGTACGAGTCGATATCGAGCTCCCCGGTGATGCGCTCCTCCACGTCGAATAGCGGCACGACGATCTCCGAGAGTACATCCGGTGCGCAGGAGAGGTAATTCGATACCTTGGTTACGTCCTGAATGGTGACCGTTTCCTTGACGACGGCCGCTTGACCGCAGATGCCCTTGCCGAAGGGTATTTTCACGTGCTTGGTCGGCGCACCGACAAAGGGGCCGAGGACCAGCACTTCTACTTCCGGATTTTCCACGAGGTAGAATCCCACCCAGTCGTAGTAGTCGACCTGATCGGCGAGCAGCCGGCAGATCCGCTTCATGGTTTTGTCCCTGTCCGCCTCCGCCGCCAGGATCTCGTCCACTTTATCCTTGAGTTCGGAGAAAAGCGCTTTTTTATCTACCAGTTTGCTTTCCATGTCACACCTCCGCCGCAATGCGTGCAAGGCTTGTACCAGTAGAGAGCTGATTTGTAATATCTTAAAATGTTGCTATATTATAAGTAGAAGGACATATCGCAGTGCCCTCTGGGATCAGAAGGAACGCGTTCATCTCCGGGAAAGGGACATCCACTCCGAAAGGAGGTCCGGCCATGTTTCCTCTGATCGCACGAGATATAGAACTGAGAGCCATAAGCAAAAGGTTCCTGTGTTATGCAATCTTTATATCATTGCTGTTCCTGTTCTTGATGTTCTACTTCTTCCCGCCATTCGATTTCAAACCGTACGAGCTGCCGTACGAGGCGCCGATCGAGTTGGTGATTCCTGACGAGATAATCGTGCCTGAGGCGCCGAAGGAAGTCCCGCAACCGGCGATTCCGGTAGAGGTTTCCGAAGAAGCGGGAGTGGAAGATGCTGATGTCGAGATCCCGCCGAATGTCTTCACCTCGGTCACGGACATGCCGATCGTCGCGCGTACCGACGACCACCCCGCGAAGGAACTGGAATTCTATGCATTCGACGAAGCCCCCGTTCTCATCGAATCCACCAAGCCTGTCTACCCGGAGGTTGCGAGGGAAGTGGGGATTGAAGGAACGGTCCTACTTCGCCTGCTGGTCGCCGAGGACGGGGCCGTCATCGAAGTCGACATTATCCAGTCCAACGTAACGCTGACCATGGAGGAAGCAGCCATGGCCGCGGCCCGGAAGTATAAATTCACGCCGGCCAAACAGCGGAATGTGCCCGTGAAAGCCCACGTGGCCTTACCGATAATTTTCAAGCTGAATTGAGCGATCTACGTAACCGATTGCCGGTAGGCCAGATATGGTTATCAATACCCTTGTGAGCGGCACCCTGCAGAGGAAGCATTTTCTTCTTGTATCGATATTGTCCGGATGGTACTCTCGGCACAATATGAAGTCGCACTTCCGGTGCCGCATACATCAGTATGCTGTAAACGATCCACGGCGGCTGAGAAGTGTGGGTTGAACGGTCGTACATCAAGACATCTGTGCTGCTCATACGTGCGGAGCTTTGTCGGTAGGATAACTGACGAGGACCGATCGACGATGAGCGGATGTAGACACATCGTCAATTCCTTCCCGACAGATCAACGAGGCCATATTAGCCTCATTTTTGCTCCGTCACGGGCGGGCCGGATCGGCAGCGGGCCGCCGGCCGCTTCGAGGGAGAGGGCATTATCACGACCGTATAGACTGAGTGCGTTGCCGTTTTGTGCGGCGGCGAGAGCCAATGCAGAGAGGAGGTAGACGATGCGAAGGTACACGGTAAAAGCAGCGGTGGCCCTGTTGCTTTGCCTGATGATCCCCGCGTTCTGTTCCGCCGGAACGGTGGGCAAGATCACGGGGAAAGTCGTGGACAAGGACACGGGAGCACCGCTCATGTACGCGAATATCGTACTGGTTGGAACGCCCCGTGGGGCCATGGCCCTCGAGGACGGCAGTTTCCTGATACTGAATGTCGCCCCGGGGATATACGACGTTCAGGCGTCGTACGTCGGTTACAAGCCCCTCAGGATCACCGGCGTGGTCATCGAGCCGGACCTGACGCGGACGCTCGAGTTCGAGCTCGAATCGACGGTCATCGAGGTGACGGAAGCGATCATCGTCGAGGCGGAACGCCCGCTCGTGCAGCTGGACGTAACCTCGACGAGAACCATCTACCTGGCGGAGGAACTCGAGGCCCTGCCGGTCGATAATCCGGTGGGTATCATCAACTATGTCTCCGGGTCTTCCGTGGATGCGGGGGGTACCCACATACGTGGCGGTCGCGAGACCGAGATCGGATACTACATCGATGATTCTCCCATCCAGGATCCTATTGCGAACAACGCCCTGCTGAATCTGTCGAACCAGTCGGTCAACGAGATGGTCATTTTCACCGGCGGGTTCAACGCCGAGTACGGAAACGCCAGCTCCGGAATCGTCAATATCATCACGAGCGAGGGTTCGGACGAGTTCCGCGGCTCTCTGGAGCACAGGATGTACCTCCCCTTTCAGATGTTCTGGCGCAAGAGCGATACGGGCGATCCACTGGATACGGGGGAGATGAAGCAGCGGCTTTCGCTATCGGGCCCGTTGTTCAAGCGGGAGAGAATCGATATGAGGTTCTCCCTGGCCGCTGAAGCGACGGAATGGGATGACTGGCAGCCCCGTGTCGAGGCACTGGATCGACCGGGCAAGCAGCGGCTGTACGACGGAATCCTCACCTTCCGCCACGGCAACACGAAGCTGAAGGGCGTCGTCAATATCGAGAACGACGAGCACATCTCCAGCTATGACGCGTACCGCCTGTACGAGAGGCTGCTGGTCCCCGACACGTGGCGGTGGACATATAACGATAATTACCGTTTCGCGCTGTCGGCAAGTCACATGTTCAGCGATAATTCGTTCGCGAAGGCCACATTCAGCGTCCTCGACGCAACGCTGGAGATAGCGCAGCCGGGGAAGGGCTGGAATCCGGAACTCACCTATGATGAGAATCAGGATCTGTACGATATCGACCTCGATATCAGGCGGAACGAGGACAACTTCATCGCGAGCGGCGACAATCCCTACTACGACTATCAGAAGAAGAGGATCTACACATTCCGAGGCAGCTATACGCTCCAGAAGCCAAAAAACGAGGTCAAGGCGGGGATCGATCTCAACTTTTACGACGTCCAGGAAGACGATGTCTTCGCCTCGACGCAGAACTACTACATCTACACCTTCGATGTGCAGCCGCGGGCCGGGGCCGTCTACGCGCAGGACAAGCTCGAATTCGAGGGATTGATCATGAACCTCGGCCTGCGCTTCGATTTCTTCGATCCCAACCACAAGGTCTTCAAGGACATCAATCAACCGTACGATCCAAAAGCCCCTACGGACCTGTGGCACGGACCGAACGGCGACCAGGCCCCGATCGAGCTCGATCGCTACGACGAGGAGGACAACTATCTCGGCGGAGGCCTGGTGGACGCCGATATCAAGTGGAAGCTCAGCCCGCGGCTCGGGGCCTCCTTCCCGATCTCGGATGACAGCTACCTGCATATGCAGTATGGACACTTCTTCCAGATGCCCTCGTTCGATTATCTCTACGAGAACGAGAAGTTCCATACCAGGGGGCGCTGGCTCATGAGCGGCAATGCCGACCTCGAAGCCGAGAAAACCGTTGCTTACGAGATCGGCATCAACCACCTGCTCAGCACCAATACCGCCGTCGACCTGACATTCTTTTACAAGGACATCACCGATATGTCGGAGACGGTGACGGTCGGTCCGGACGTCGAAACCAACCCGCAGGCTGCGAGTAACTACGTGACGTTCATGAACATGGGATTCGGGAACGTTCGGGGTTTCGAGATCAATCTCAAGAGGCGTTACTACAACAACTGGCGTTATCATGGCGCCTATACCTTCATGGTCGCGAAGGGATTCAGCTCGAACGTCCTGGAAGGTTACCTGAGAAGGTTCGACAACGAGGATTTTCCGACCCAGCAGTTCTACCTCGATTGGGACCGGAGGCACTCGTTCCTGCTCACCGGCGGATACAGCGTCCAGAAAAATTTCAGCATCGATCTGGCGGTCAACTACTCCACCGGTGCTCCGTATACCGATCCGAAAAGCCTGTCGAGGAAGCCTGCGCGCAATAGCTCCCGTTTCCCGTCGATCAGCACGGTCGATGTGGAGCTGCACAAGATCTTCGAGATCTTCGAAGTGGATACGGATGTCTTTATTCGAATCACCAACCTCTTCGATCAGCGGAATCTCATCAACTGGGACGACTACGATCAGGATCTGAGAAACTGGCTGGTCGCCAATCCGGGTGATTATCTCGGGCCATTCGATGACCTTACTATTTACGGCCCGCCGAGGAACGTGGTCGGTGGAATCAGGGTTAGCTTCTGAGGAACGGGAGGACGATGGTCATGAAAACGACATTATGTCTCTTCATGGTAGCCTGCCTCCTCGCTGTTAGCTGGGGAGGACTGGATGCCAGAATCAACCCCTTGAAAAGGGATAGGTTGATATCGTTCGAGGACCGGAGACACGAGCTGAGAGATGCCGCGCAGCTGGGTGATGAATTTTTCAACGATTTGTACATCGGCGCCCTGTGGTTTCCGTCGATTTCGAACAAGGGCTATGTAGGGTACTGGGATCTTTCGGCCTACTACCCGGGTGGGGGAGATCAGTCGAATGTATGGCAGGCCGGGATGTGGGCCGGCGGGTACGTGGAGGGCCGGGATAATGCCTGGCGGTTCCTCGGCTCCGATGGGAGCGATTCCGATCCGGCCCAGTACGACGACCTGAATGAGCAGGCGATCGTCGAAACGGAGGAGGATTTCGGGTATCCGTACCCCTACCGCCGCCTGACGGTTCACGTGAACACGGCTTTGAAGCCGATCCTTGAAGACGACGTAGACGGCGATATGGGAATGGACGTCACGTACGAGTGGCATCAGTGGGGAGTGGACGGCTACGATGACTGGGTGTTCGTGCACGTAACGATCGAGTTTTCCAAGTCGATCGATGATTTCTACTGGGGGTGGATGAGCGACTGCGACGTCGGCGACGTGAATGTTCCCGACGTCTACTTCGACGACTACGCCGGTTGGAACGAATCGAAGCGGTTCGCGTACATGCGGGACTGGGACTACGATCCGCTGCCGGGACAGCCCGAGGCGGCGACCACGGCGGACAGCCTCTTTCTCTCCACCAACGTGATTGGACAGATTCTTCTCGCGGCGCCGCCGGCAGGCGGCCCGATAACCGCCGATCCCGACATCAACCAGAAGTGGATATCGAAGAACTTCTGGGATTGGAACAACGATGTGTCGTCGGTCCAGAACGCGTACGACCGCCTCACGGGAGACTGGGAAAATCCGTTTCCCCCCGATGATGACTTCGATTACCGTATCCTGAACGGCGTCGGTCCGTACGATGTGTCCCCCGGTGATGTCGCCCACTTCTGGATGGCGTACGTCATCGGCGAGGGATACGACGATGATTCCCATGCGACATTCGGCATGGGCACGCTGCTCGAGCACGTCGACGCCGCACAGGATTTCTACGATGGCGGAATGGGCATACCTGCATCGGCGATCCCGCCGCTGGCGCCCGATCTCGATCCGGACCTGGAGGCCGATATCACCGCCGATGAACTGCTCGTGCACTGGTCGCCGTACAGCTCCATACCCGGAGGGACGGATGCGGACAGCTTCATCGTGTATACGAGCACGATCAGCAAATTAGGACCGTTTCACAGATACGACGCGTTCGGCGGCTCTGTGACCGAGACGACGGTGAAGCTGATACCGGGCTTCTATACATACGTCTGGGTGCAGGCATACAACGAGGCGCTGGACATCGGCAGCAATCCGTGGACCCTCTCGAGCCGCCTGTACGCGTACAGGTACGACTCGAATAACAAATTTCTGGCCGACTATCATACCATTGCCAACGTCATCGGCAATACAGCGATGGAGACCGATCTCAACGAGATAACGGTGGCACCGAATCCGTACATAGGATCAAATGAGGCGGAACTCAATGAATACGAGACGCTCCTCGGCTTCCACCATCTCCCCGGACAGTGCACGATCTACATCTACAACCTTCTGGGGAATCTGGTGGATATTATTCATCACGACGCTGCTTCGGGTTCCGAGTTCTGGGATATGACGACCAGATCGCAGGAATCGATCTCGTCCGGCCTCTACATCTACCGGGTCGTGGACGCGTCCGGAAACGAGAAAGTAGGAAAGTTTGCCGTTATTAAGGGTCAGCGGTGACCTCGTAACCGAACATATGGGAGGATTCGGCCATGAAACGCAAAATATTCGTCACGGCGCTTATCCTCGTCATGACGGCGGGGATCGCAGCGGCTCAGACGAGTGACAGAGCCGGCAGTGTGGGGGCGCTGTTTCTCAAACTGGGCATGAGTCCGAGAGCCGCGGCTATGGGCAACACGTACGTCGGCATTTCGGATGATATCACGGGAGTCTTTTTGAATCCCGTCTCGATCGCCAATATCGACGGATACCAGTTTTTTGTCTCCGAGCTCGAGTATCTCGTCGACATACGGTCCGTCGCGGGCGCATTCTCATTTCCGATGCCCGAGATGATCGGCGGCAGGGGTGCCGTTCATTACACGGGATTCCTCTCCGGTGACATGACGATGACAACCGCCCTGGATATCGACGGCACACTGACGAACAAGACATTCGGCTGGAACGAGCTGGCCGTCGGTTTCACCTATGCCCGTTATTTCACCGATCGATTCTCCATCGGTGCAGGTGTCAAATACGTGAGAACCGATGTAGCCGATTTTTACAGTCATACGGTGGCGTTCGATATCGGTACGGTCTACCGGACCGGATTCCGCAACCTGCGGCTGGGCATATCGGCGACCAACTTCGGCCCCGATATGAAATTCCGGAGCAAGTACGACAACACGTACATCAGTGGAATCTGGCAGGTTTCGGTTCCCGAGGAGTACGGGTACTACCCGCTTCCCATTTCCCTGCAGGTCGGTGTTGCGGACGAGCTGCTCACGAACGATGATTTTCGCGTAACGGGCGCGATCGATTTCAGCCACCCGAACGATCTCGCCGAGAGGATCCATGTGGGAGCGGAATTCGCCTACGACGAGATGTTCTTCGTGCGGGGCGGATTCTTCATGGACATGGACAAGAGCGAGGTCGAGGACCCGATCGATCCGGGTGATGAGGCCCTCGACCGGTTCATGGAGTTCCGGTTCGGGGCCGGGTTCCGCATCAGCAACGTGATGGTCGACTACGCGTGGCAGGACATCGAGTCGCTGGGAAACGTTCACCGGTTTGCGGTGGGATTCAGGCTGTAGAACATACGGGGGGTGCCAACCGTCGTGAAGGGTGGTGGTCGTGGCGGCGGCCGTAGCGGAATGGGAGAGGGAATGCGGGGCGGCATGGGGAGGCCTCCCGGAATGGAACCGTTGGAGATCCGGGCGAACTCGCGCTCGCAACCGGGTCATGACAAGTGTCGTCTGCGGCGGGCCCTTCGCCTTCGGGGCCTGCCGCAACCGCTCGTTTTCCGTGCTTCCAGACTATCCGGATACTACTCGAGACAACATTCCCAACCAGACTAAGTCATTGAAGTATGTAAGTATTATGTATTACCATGTGCCGCATGCTTTGTGCCGGTTGTTAAAGCGAATCAAAGCGGGAGCGTTGCTATGAAGCACGGTTACATGGTTATCATTCTGTTCTTGCTCTTCGTGATTGTTTCCGGCCTGTCGGACATGCGCGGAGAATGGGAGCTGGGTGGCATCGCCGTGAGCAGGAGCACGTACACGCAGCGCTGGCACACCATTGCGTCCGACGGCACCGGAGGTGCGATCCTGGCATGGGAGGATGACCGCGATGGCCCCGGAACGGATATCTACGCCCTGCATGTCGATTCTATAGGAAACACGAGGCGGCTCTATGGCGGCATTGTGATCAGCGCAATAGAATGTTTCGCGTGCCCGGGATGAGTATTAGCGCTGGATTTTACATGCCGAACGTGAAAAAGAGCAAGAAGAAAACAGCGACGATCTTCCCCTCCCTCCGGGATCGATACGTCTATCTGATTCTCATCGCACTGAGCATCGCCGTGCGCATCCCTTTCCTGAAAAGTTTCGATCTGGTCTCATACGACGGAACGTACTATATACGTCAGGCCGAATCGATACTGGCGGGAGCGTATCGCTCCGGCGTGTTTCCGATCGGTTACCCGGCATTCATTGCACTATTCATTCCTCTCGTCCGGGATGGAGTCAGGGCGGCCCAGGTAGTTTCCGCACTCGCCGGGTTCGGATCGTTGATCGTTTTCTATATGCTGTGCGGGATCTATATCAAGAGGAGTTACGCCTTCATAGCGGGCCTCGTCCTTGCATGCACGCCGCTGTTTGTCAGGTTCTCGACGACGACGATGTCGGAATCGATCTATCTTTTCTGGATCCTGCTGGGCCTGCTTATCTTTTCCCGCGAGAGGGACATGCCGTTCGGTCTGAGCATGGGGATGGCGGCCGTCATGCGTCCGGAGGCCCTCGGTGTCTTCGCGGTACTGGCCCTCCTGCGCATCCGCGGGCCGAGGCGTTTTGTTACCGTGCTGGCAACATTTATCGCCGTCTATTCGATTAATGTCACGGTTCAATCGATATCGGCGCGGAGATTGGTGATCGTGAACAAGACGGGGGCGTTCGGTGGGGGGGGCGGTATACTGGAAGGTGCGGGAAGCCTGGATAGAGTCCGAGAAGAAGGATGTGTTTCTGGAGGAAGCGATTGAAGAGGGGGGCGAACAGCATGTCTTCCTCAATTTCCTGAAACGGCTGCCAAGAGAGCTGGTGCTTCTCGCCAGGCGCGCCTCACCCGTGTTGCTTCTTCTTGCGTTGTATGGAATCTGGCGGAGGCGTCTCTTTCTGATTTCCTCTTTCGCGCCGTTTGCCGTCTTTCCGCTTTTCACAGCCCAAACCGATCCTCGATTCATCCTTCCGTTCATTCCGTGTCTGATCCTGTATGCGTTTATCGGTCTCGACAGGCTGCCCTCCCGAAAAGTATTTCAGAGCGTTTCCGTGCTTCTCGCGCTGTCTGTCGTATCCTGCATCCTGATCAACGGAGATCAGATGTCAAAACCGGTGTCGGAGGGGTACGGCTGGTCCAAGCGGATGGGGCTGTCTTTCCGGGACAGGGTGAGTCCGGGGGATGCAGTAGCAGACCGGAAACCGTACTTCGCCTTCTACGCCGGGGGGAATTACGTGGA
Source organism: uncultured bacterium (assembly GCA_965601905.1). GTDB lineage: Bacteria > Krumholzibacteriota > Krumholzibacteriia > Krumholzibacteriales > Krumholzibacteriaceae > DATKWS01. Next base: position 15,935 of record CBFCXB010000001.1, read on the forward strand.
AATTCCCGTCGCTCAGTATGACGACACGATCGAGTACCTCGCCTCGAATGGAGTAGAGTATCTCGTGCTCCACAGCGGAACGATCCATCAGTTGCGGCCCAAGCTGCTGCCACTCCTTTTCGACTGGACGGTCATCAACGGGGAGCTCCGGTACAGGCAGGTTTTCTTCCAGGAAGATGTCGTGGTGTATCGGAAAAGTCTGAATTCCGATCCGGTTGAACGCGAGCGGCTCGAACGGTTCGATGATGCCTCGATATACGGGCCGAGCTGGTCCCCCGGCGGGACGCGGATCGCCTTCCGCGTGATCGGTGCATCGGAACCCGACGGCATCTACATCATTTCTCCGGGCGGCGGAAGATCCCGAAGAATCATCAAGACGGAGGGGCTCCGGGACCCGATCGCCTGGTCTCCCGATTCGAAACGGATCACATTCTCGGCGGCATACCGTGGAAACCTCGATATAGTATCCTATGGTTTTGACGGTGCCCTATCGCAGATTACATCGCATGAGGGATCCGACACATCGCTTTCATGGTCACCCGACGGTCGGGAGATCGTGTTCTGCTCCGACCGCACCGGGCGACGGGAAATCTGGATAAAGAATGTCGCGGGGGGGAGCCTGACACAGCTGACGACCGATGGCGGAAACAAACATCCCTGTTTCTCTCCCGGGGGAGAACGTATCGCCTGGGTGCGCGAAGGGGAGGGTTTGTACATCTATGACCGGGCCATCGGAGCCGTTACACGCGCCCGGGCTCCGTCAAACGTATCATTCCGACCCGCATGGAGTCCCGATGGCGGATTTCTCGCGGTAACCGGGCAGGACTGGGAAAGTACGGATGTCTATATTGTGACGGCCGATGGCGGGAACACCGTGCTATTCACAAAGACCGTGCGGCACGAATCCCAGCCGGCCTGGCATCCCGATGGCGCGGCGATCGCCACGATCACACGGAGCGGAAGCGCATCGGAACTCTCGGTACTGACCGGGATAGAGCCGTACCGGGAGCGCCTGCTGACGCCCTACCGTTTCGCCGTGCTCGGATACGAGCAGTGATACCGGTTCGTACACCCCCCTTCAGCCGAGATAGTAGACGCGGTACACGCTTAGGAGAACGGCGGCCGCCGCGATAGCGATTACGACAAGCCAGCCGACCCGGATCAGTACGCGTTTTCTCATTGCATCACGTTCCTGTATTAATCCAGAAGCGAGAAGATTTCCGTGTGGATGCGCTTGGCCTCTACGCCCGAGCGCTCCAGTGCATCGACCACCGTCCCGAGCAATCCCGGCGGCCCGCAGACATAGAACGCTCTGCCGGTGTACTTCCCACCGCAGAGGCGTTCGAGCCTATCGCGGTCTATCCGGCCGGCTTCGCCTTCCCATTCCGTTCCGGGATTGCTCAGGACGTGGATTACGCGGAGTTTCGGATGGCCGCCGCGTTCGATCTCCGCCAGTTCGTCGCGGAAAACGATCGATTTCATGTCGCGGTTTGCATAGATCAGGATGACGGGCAGCTCGGAGCCGGTGTCCCGCATGTGCCTGATCATCCCCATCAGGGGGGTGATGCCGATGCCGCCCGCGACAAAGACGAAATCGTTTTCGTCCGGGTGGAGCAGATAGCTGAATCGTCCGAACGGCGCATGCACCGTTGCCGTATCCCCCGGCCGTGTGTTCCCGATTGTTGCGGTGAAGTCGCCCAGTTCTTTGATCGTCGCGCCGATCGAATCGCGTTCGGCCGGGCTCGAGGAGATCGTCCAGTGATGTTCCTCCTCGGGGAGTCCCTTGTCCCGGTGAAACGTGAGGAACTGGAATTGCCCGGGGAGGTAGTCGAATACCTTGTGGCCCTCGGGAGGGGCGAGCGTGATATCCCACACCCGTTCTGTCACCTGCCGCACATCGCTCACCCGGTACGGTCGTCGCGAGAGCAGAAACGGACGGAGGAACCGGTGATATACGAATGCCGTCAATGCCCCCGCCGAAACAACGATCCAGACCCACCGCATCCACGGTATGTCCAGATCTTCCCCCGCAGACCAGCCGTGTACGAAGGCCAGAATGAAAATGGCGGGGAAGAGGATGTCATGGAACATGCGCCACCGCTCGAATCCCAGGCGGTCGGGCATGCGGAACATGCTGAGAACGGTGATGACGATGATGAGCAGCAGCGAGCCCTTTCCCGCGAGGATGTACCACGGCCCCTCGAGCGAGTAGAGTATTTCGAACCCGGCGTCTCCGGCACCGAGGAGTACCGGATGCAAAATGATCAGGGTGAAGGCGAGAATCGCCATATGCCGGTGGAACCTGATGACGATGTCGAATCCGAAGGCGCGTTCGATCCATCTGAAGCGGCCTGCCACAATTGGCTGGAGCGCGAGCATCATGAACCCGAGAATCGCCATGCTCCGTCCCAGCTCCGACACGAGTCCGTAGTACGTCCGGCTGGTCAAATCGAGGACCGCCAGCGGGCCGACCACGATCAACACGTAGAGCGTTACGCGGAATACACCTTTTGCCATCTTGACGGACGTCGCCTCCGTTTGTAGCGTAAATCTCTCTCCCGAGCTATGTAATCCACGTACCGGCACTTATTGCTTGTACGTGTGGAATATCCAGTCCTTGTTCTTCTTCACCTTGGCGTGGCAGTCGATGCACCCCTTCATCTTACCCTCGCCGAGGACCGTTCCGTCAGGGGCGTATTTCACCCAGAACCAATCGCCGCCCTCGGGATTGTATCCCTTTACCTTGTACATCGGGGTAAGGGCGACGAGCTGTTTCCCGGGGTTGTAATTCTCCTTCATGATGATCGCTCCCTCTGGCATGACGCTTTTACCCTCGCGAAAAGCCGCCATGGCGATCGGATTCGCCAGGACCCGTATATATTCACCGTGGGGGCTCTTGCCCTTGTGGAGTACTATATGTCCCGGCCAGAGCCCCCAGCCGAGGTAGGGACTTTCCGTGGTCATATGCTTCCAGAGCGCGGCTCCGTCGGCAGCCGGCATAGCTCTTTTCGCCTCTTCCTTCTCGCCCTGCCCGATGACAGGCAGGGACAGAACGAAGGCGATAAGGAGCGCTGCCGAAAAGAGCAATACTTTTTTCATGGCGACCTCCTTGTGTCGTCCCGGGGGATCACATGCCGTGCATTATCGGTTGATGCGGATCCGGCGATCCATGGCGCCGCAAATACCTGACCGCTGCATCGAATGCGCCAACCCGTATCGCGCACATGTTCCGTATTGCTATGGTATGATCCCCCTTTGGAAGTTCCCCATTCGCAAGCGTACCGTCTCCGGCCGGTACAGTCAAGTCCATAAAGTCCCGTTTCGTTTTCCACTTCCGTTCGGCGGGGCGATCATGGATAATAGAAGCGGAGTATCATATCCATTACGGAGAAAGTGAGTAATCATGGCTGATCTATCAACAACATACATGGGTTTAGAGTTGCGCAGTCCCGTTCTCGTCGCGAGCTGCAGTCTCACTAAGGACGCCGCCGGTGTGAGGAAGTGCGCCGATGCAGGGGCGGGCGCCGTGGTGCTCAAATCCCTCTTCGAGGAGCAGATCTGGGTCGGGATCGAACAGACGGGGCGGTATACGCAGGCGCTCTGGCATACAGAGGCGGTCGACTACGTGGAGAAGATGGGACTGGCGATCGGGCCGACCGAATACCTGAAGCTGATCGAGGAGGCGAAGCGCGCCGTATCGATCCCCGTGATCGCCAGCCTCAACTGCACGTCATCCGACGTGTGGGTGGAATACGCGAAACGGATCGCGGCGGCGGGCGCCGATGGGATCGAATTGAACATCGCGTTGATGCCGAGCGATCCGAAACGCCGCGCCGGGGAGATCGAGGAACGCTATTTCCGTGTCGTCGAGAATATCAGGGCAAACACCGATATCCCGATCGCCGTGAAGATCGGATCGCACTTCACGTCCGTCGCCGAGTTCGCGCGCCAGCTCCATCTGCGGGGTGCGGCCGCACTCGTCCTGTTCAACCGGTTCTACCAGCTCGATGTCGATATCGAAAAGCTGGCCCTCGCCCCGGGTTACCGTTTCAGCTCCCCGCACGAGATGAGCGTTCCCCTGCGCTGGATGGCGCTGCTGGCGGGCCGGCTGGAAATCGACCTGGCCGCCTCCACCGGGGTGCATGACGGGGCCGGCGCCGTCAAGATGCTCCTCGCCGGCGCCACGGTGGTGCAGCTCTGCTCGACGCTGTACATCAATGGACTCGAAAGAATAGGCGAGGTGCTCGAGTTTGTTGAATCGTGGATGGAAGAGCATGGATTCGACTCGATCGAGCAGTTCCGCGGGAAGCTGAGCCAGATGCAGAGCGAGAAGCCGGAGCTGTTCGAGCGCCTCCAGTACATCAAGGCCCTCGTCGGGATCGAGTAGCGGCATAGAGACGGATTATCCGATGCAGGCGGGTGAACCGTTATGCCGGATCGATCCGGGCGGATCCTCGCGCGCGCACCGTTTGAATTTTCCGCCGGAGAAGACCGTCGAGTTGGATTACGAGGATCGCCGCGTACAGGATGAGCAGCGGCTCGAAGTACATACGGTACCTGATCTCGAAATTGGAAAAAACGATAAGCAGTATGATATATCCGACAATAGGTATGATGATGCCGAAATGTTCCCTTCGGCCGTACCGTACCATCCCCGTCAACCCCAGTATCATGACGATGAAATGCGCGTATGCCGCCGCATAGTTGCTGTGGCGCATCTGCCCCTCCTCGCTTGAAAGGGAGCCGCTCCACCCTTTCCGCAATGCCGCCGAGGCGTTGTGATATAACTTGTGGACGGTCGCCCACTTTTCGTACCTGCCGGCGCTGAACTTGCGCAAATCGATCTTGTAAGCGCTCTTGTGGTATACCGGCGTGAATGTTCTTCGAGCGACACTGTTCCTGATCGTCCAGGGCGCCAGTATCGCGGCCACGATTACGATGAACAGTATCTTTTTCCGCGCCGTGATCAACATCCCCGGCAGAAGATACGCCAGCAGCGGTTTTGCCAGTATTCCGATGCCGATCATGGCGGCCGAGAAGCACACCCTGCCGGTCTCCGTCACCTCGAGTACGGCCGCGGTCAGTATGAGGACGACAATGATCAAGCCGAGCGAGTCGGGATAGATCGTGAGATTGTATATCAGGAAGTTCGGATAGATGGCACTGATTGCCGCCGCCAGGATGCCCGCGCTGCGGCTGTGCAGCAGTCTACCTGTTACATACATGAGGAGGACCACAATGGAACTCAGCACGCCCTGGGAAATGAAAACGGCGCGATGGCTGGAGGCGCCGAAAATAGCGTATACGAAGCGGAGAAAGAGTGCGTAGATAGGCGGGTGGTACTCGTCCCAGCCGCCGCCGAGAGCGATCTCATCGAACAGTTTTAACTCGTCCATGACGATCGGGTTCGCGGAAAAATCGACAACGGCGGCGAAATAGACACGGAGGAACAGCGCCACCGCGAAGATGATCGCAAGGATATCGATATCTTCCCGTATGTAGCCCGGGATGCCGGCAGCATGGACATTCACGAGCTGCTTGAGTTTCGCGAGAATATTCTTTCGCATGAGCTTCCTATCAGCATCGCCGTGTACATGATCAGCAGCGGTTCGATGAGCACCCTGTACCGATACTTGAAAATGGCAAGCAAAATCGAGAACAGCAGGTAGCTTGTCATCATATATGCAATGATCCTGTTCTCTTTGCTGTAGAGCCTCGCCAGGCCTATGAATCCGAAGATGGCGACGGGGAGGTAGGCGTACAGCATGATATTTTTCAGCGTCGAGTTTCTGCCGACTACATTTTGCAGTACGAAGGTGTCCCATCCCCGGGAGAGGAGGAGCGACAGCTTGTTGTAGGTGATATCCATCGTTTTCCACTTGTTGTGTATGATGAACTTCAGGGCTTCTGTGACGTAGGTCTTCTGATCGTGATCGTACGTCTCGAGTGGTGTCGCTTCGGCCGCGACGTGTTTCGATCCCGTTGCGGCGGGATTGTAGGTCGCGTAGAAGTTCAATGCTCCGGTATCCGAGACGGGCGCCACTTTTTCGTGCACGAGTGCGTTTCGCACGATCCACGGTGTGAGCAGCGCAATGATAACGAGCAGCTGGATCAGGCGTTTGCGGCTCGTAAGCAGCGTCGCCGGCACGAAGAAGAGTATCGCCGATTTGATGAAGATCCCGGCGGCCAGGACGCACCCCAGCGCGATCGCCTTTTTGGTGTCGCCGAACGGTTTGAACAGGAGCCATACGAGCAGGACGACGATGAAGATGCTGAGCGCCTCGGTCATCGTGGTCAGGCTGTAGGCGATGAAATTCGGATAGACGGCCGAGATCACGGCGGCCGAGAGAGCGGCGACCTCGTTTGAGATGCGCCTCACGATATCGTAGATCATGAGAATCATCAGCGACGTTATAATGCCCTGCACGATGTAGACCGCATTGTAATTGTAGTTGCCGAATATCGTGTAGACGAGACGGAGAAACAGCGGGTAGAGGGGAGGTAGATACGTGTTGAATCCTCCATCGACGGCGAGTTCGTTGTAATCGTGCATATCGCTGAAGTTGGACAGGAAATCGGACATCGCCCCAAGATGGATACGGAGCGCCGTCGCCGCGATGAATATAACGACCAGAGCGATCCTCGCGCCGTTCAATTTTCTCCCTGCGAGTAGCGACCGGATATTCAACGTAGGCACTTCCTCCGTTCACGGATCGGCTGTCACGCATTCCATCCCATGTATTGTATAGTATCAGCGGTTTCTTGTAAATAGACGTCGTATGGCCGGCACGCTCATGGCCGATCGGGATCCGTCGAGAACATGTCGACATTGACGCGGTGGTCGCCGAGAAGGTACTCGGCGAAGTAGTCGGCCGTGAGCCGCTGGAGGTAGGGCCATTGGTGCCGCTTTCCGTACCCGTGATCCGCCCCGGGAAAAACAAAGTAGTCGAACCGTTTTCCCGCACGGATCAGTGCGTCGGCGAGGCGGGCCGAGTGCGCGGGGTACGCCACCGAGTCCATGCTCCCGTGTATGATCAGCAGGTGTCCTTTCAGATTGCCGGCGATCTCGATGTTCGTCTGCGAGGGGACCTCCCACGAGATCGATCCGTCCTCTTTCTCGACCATCCGCGCGCCGTTGTACCGTTCGTGCCAGATGTTGTACATGATCCTGCCGTCGTGGGGTCCGGATATCGCAACGCCCACCTTGAAGAAATCGGGTTCTGTGAGCATCGCCGTGGCGGCGCAGTATCCACCGGATGATCCGCCGAAGATCCCGACCCGGTCGATGTCGATGAACGGATGGCGCCCGGCGAGCTCCCGGACGACCGCCTTCTTGTCGGGAATCGGGTAATCGCGCAGGTTCCCCCGGCCGTAGGATCGGTACTCGAAACCGCGCTCGGGCGTGCCGCCGCGGTTGCCGAAATCAACGACGATGAAGCCGAGTTGCGCGAGGATCCCCTCGGTGGCCCACGGCGAAAATTCGTGGGGTATGTACTCTCCCTGCTTGCCGGGGTACGTGCGGACGATGATCGGGTACTTCTTGCCGGGATCGAAATCGAACGGCTTCCACATGACCCCCCAGAGATCGGTGGCGCCGTCGGCGGCGGTGGCTGAGAAGATCTCGGGCGGTTTCCAGCCGGCGTCGACGAGCGGGGTGATGTCGCATCTTTCCAGTTCGAGCACGGTCTTTCCGTTTCTTTCGCGAAGCACCGATACGGGGGGCATGTCGACGCTCGAGTAGGTGTCGATGAAGTAGCGCTTCGACGGGGACATCGTGATCCGGTGCTCGGCGTTCTCCGGCGTGAGGACTTCGAATTTCGTTCCGTCGAGCCGGACACGGTAGAGGTGCCGGTAGTATGGATTTCGATCCGGTTCGCGGGCGTTCGCCGTGAGGTACACGTAGCCGTTTTCCTCATCGACCGTTATGACCTCATCGACGTTGAATTCCCCCATGGTGAGCTGGGCGATGAGCGTTCCATCCATGTCGTAGCGGTAGAGGTGCCCCCACCCATCGCGCATCGACCACCAGAGAAAGCCGTCGTGCTCGGGAAGCTCGGTGATCGGCTTGATGTAGACCATATCCGGCATGCGCTCCTCGATGAGGATGGTACTCTCCCCGGTGAAGGGATCGGCTGCGCAGAGATCAACGCTGAGGTAGTCGCGACTCCGGCGGATGAAGTAGAGGTGTGTGCCGCTGCCGTTCCAGTAGACGGTCGGGGCGAAAAGGTCCCAGAGCGTCTGGTCGGGCCAGCGTTCGATGTCGATGCGCACGAGCGCCTCCGAGATACGGTCATACGCCCACAGTTCATGCTGGTAGATCTGTTCACCGGGCATCGCACACTTGAAGGTCATGAGCGTCGGGCGCGGCTCGGCCAGCTCGTCGATCAGCCACAGGTCGCCGACAGCGCGTGCGTCGAACCGGCCTACACAGAACCGGCGCGAATCATTCGACCAGAACGCCTCCACGTATCCGAACACGCCGGGCCCGTCGGCGGCGTCATCCTTCTGGCCTCCCCACCGGTACCCCGGTTCGCCGTCGTTCGCGATCCGACGCTCCGTACCGTACGGATCGGCGGTCTCCGCGATGTAGAGGTTGTTGCCGCGGGAAAAGACGAACCACGCGCCATCGGGGGAGATCGATCGTCGCGGCGTCTCCGCGGGCGGAACGATCGAATCGACGAGGACCGCCGCGTCGGAGCGGATATCGTATTCGTATCGGGCATCACCGATCGTGAACCGGGCGGTGCGTCCGTTTTCCGTAATCTCTACCGCGGCGGGCTCGACGCCGGGACGGTCCCTCTGATCGCCGGTTAGCCGGGTGATCGCCTCCTCTATCGTGCTTCCGTCGAAGAGGAACTGCTGCTTTCTTCGCGAACAGTCGACGAGATACCAGCTCGTACCCGCGTCCGTCCGGTACCAGTACCAGAAACGGCCGCCGTTCTCCATCCAGTTCGGCGTGATTGTGGTGCTCATGATACGCGGGAAGAGCTTTTCGGGTCCCCATTCCGCCAGCAGCGGATAGTTGGCCTCCGTCACGGGAACGGGGTCGGAATCTTCGCCTGCGGAGCTGTCGCTTCCGCCGGGTGAGCCTGCCGTCACCCCCGGCCGTGACGATCCGCGAAGCGGCGAGGCGGAACCGCCGGGCAACGGTGAACACAGGGTGAAAACGGCCAGGCATACTACGATGATAGAGATCCTTTCATTCACGAACCGCTGGAACATATACGGGCCTCCATTGCATTGAAGCTGAATAGATGACTCTGGACCACCGCGCACGGTTTTATTCAGGGAGGGTGAGTTGCTCCGCCAACCATCCGGCCACGAAGGCATGCCCCCGCTCGTTGTAATGCCCCTCCCGGAACCAGATCTCATTGACATCCACGCCGCGGAATTCGTCCGTCAGATCGATCAACTCGCAAGAGTCGAGACGTTCGGCGAGAAATCGCTGGGGCAGCTCGAGGTCGAATTCCTCCGGTGGATTTTTCGAGCTGATCTGTACCTTTGCGGGAAGGTACACGATCGTCAGGGGGATTCCCCGGGTGCCGAGATCACTCGCGATCTCGTTGAAATAGTCCGCCGTTTCCTTCAGCAGGTGGTTTGACTGCCCCGTGAATATCCCCTCGAGGGGATATGTGACGAACCCGAGGGCGTCGCGGAGATGTTTCGTGCGCTCGCTTATGAACGCGAATGCCCGCGATCGGGTGTTGAGAAATGTCTTGAGCCGGATCAGGGTCGCCTGACGGTTCGAAACATGTTCCTGCTGCAACCCTTCCCCCGCCATGAAATCCCCGCCGCGTTCCCGTTCGTTGCGGTACCGCACGTTGTCGAAGACATCGTTTATGTAAAAGCAGATGACGATCTGATCGGCGCCGAGTGCCAGGGCGTCCTCGAGGTACTCACGCTCATCGAGCGTCCCCGAGTCCCAGATGCCGAGGTTCATCGTTTCGACAGGGCGGCCAAAACGATTCTGCAGCTTCCGCTGCGCGATGCGGGGAAATGCGTGCTCGCTCCCCACGCCGTGCCCTATCGTGAACGAGTCACCGAGGAATGCGATCCGGAGCGTACCCGGATCCTTGACGCGCTTCCATTCACGGTCGAAGTACCCCATCGAATTCGACCGGTAGGTGACTTCGAACTCCTTCGTTATGTGACGGATCACCGTGTGTGCGTGGAGTGTCCGCATCCGCAGCGTTCGCGGCGTTCCCGTTTCCACCCGTTCCACGATCTCGAAGGCGCGCGTCCAGCCTGCGATCCGCAGGCCCATTTCCAGAAAGACGAGTATGGCGATCAGTGCAGCGGCGGCGACGATAAGCGAGAATGCGATATTCTTCGACAGGCTGCGTGCCGTGCGGCCGGCGGCGCCCACGCCGCTCTCCCTGAATTTTCCGCTCTTTTCGATCATCCGCCTCCGCGCGGTCACTGCCGGATCATGTCCCGTGACATGGTGTGCCGCAAGGATACGGGATATGTTGGGGATTAACAAGCGTGTAATGGGGCGGCTGTTCCGGACGAGGTCACGCGAACGTTCGACGGGAGGGAGCGTGTGCAACTGAAAGCGATATATCACGATCCAATCTGCGGCCGGCGCGTCGGTGCTCAAAATGAAATATTGAGCGGCAATGTCGCATTTTGCCACGTTACCGGTTCCAGGTCCCGGATTGTGGTGGAAAACTTACGCCAGGGGCCTTTATCTTTTTTATGATTGACGCAGCAAATCTCTCTATGATATAATAGCTTATGCAGTTCCGGAGGATGATTTCCTCCGGTTGGTAAATCAACTTCGTTGTTCCGCATCGGCTGTGCTCAACGAGGATCATCAGAAATAGACCTCCTCACGCAGCATGAGGTGGTTCGCCTTTAGGCAGGAGGTTGTTCAACTATGAAGATTGCAACGGTCCTTGCTGCGCTACTCATACTCGTTCTTCCCGCACTTTCCTTCGCGAGCGACGTAATCATGAATGACAACGGATTCCTCTTCGTGGATGGGGGTTTCCCGTACAGCAGCGAGGGAGACATTCTGTCGGGAGTCGGGTTCGTGAGCTCCACGACGCCACCCTTGAGCGCCGATCTCTCGCTCAACGAGCTCACCTGGAGTATTAGCGATCTTGTTGTCGCCGATCAGTTCACGTACAACACCACGGTCTACACCAATTATTCCGGCGGGACGATCAAGATATTCCTCGATCCGGCGATGAATGCCGATTACGGCACCAGCCCCCCGAATCCCAGCTCGCCGGTGACGTTCGAAGACGGCGAGCAGTTTCTGATCGGGACGATCGTGATGGCGCGAATGACGTACAATACGGGAACACAGGCCGGTGTGCTTCAGGCACTCGTCAACTTCACCTACGGCACGGCCCTTCCCGACCTCCCGCAACCGAACGGCACTATCGTCGAGTTCACCTTCGGTCCCAATGATCCCAACATACCGTGCGGTTACGTACTCCAGGCGATCGGCAAGGTCGTTGCGCCGGCGCTGTGTACGGTCAAGGGGAACGTAAGCTATGTATTCGATTCGGGAGCGTGCGAGCGGTGCGAGGGGATCACGCAGCTTGTAATGAACTACACCGGGGCGGGGGATCTCTCGACCGTTACGATCACCGGCGGCGTCCAGTTCGAGGTGATGGGCAACCAGTTGACCATTACGCCGGGTGACTGCGAGAGCGAGCTCCCGGGCAATATCAAGATCACGATCGGCGACGACGATGTTGATATTCACACATCCTGCTCGCGGTCGATCGATCCGGGCAACGTGATCGGTGATTTCACCGTTACATCGGTCGACAAGATCATCGTCCCGTGCGAGGAGGAGGTGTGCGAGGGAATCTCGAGCCTCGTGCTCCTGTACAACGGGATCGGCGACCCTGCGACGGTGACGGTCTCCGACGGCGTCTACGCGACCGTTGACGATCATTTCATCACGATCCTTCCGACGGGCGACGAACTGAAGGGCAATACCACCATCACCATCGATGGTGACGGGGCGACGATACACACCTCGTGCTCACAGCCCCTCGAGGCCGGATTCGTATTCGGCGAATACGAGATCGTCGCCGTGGACAAGATATTCGCCGGTGGCGGCGTGATGCCGGACAGCGGTCCCGTCGTGGGCGCGACGGTCGATCTCGTCGACGGCGAGGGGAACATACACAGCACCCTTACTGACGAAGCGGGCAATTATATCTTCCCCGACGTTGCGATATCAGATATCTCGGTCAGTCTCGTCGTTCCGCTGGGGTACTATCCGGTGACGCCGACCGAGGTCGGGCTGACCTGCGCGCCGGGTGATGTCGCGATCGTCGATTTCGTCGTCGAGCGGGTTGCCACACAGGACAAGCCGCGGAGCGTCGGGTTCTGGAAGCACCAGGTCCACAGCGCGCTCAAGGGCAAGCAGAAGGGCGTGCAGGTGCCGGCCGACCAGCTCATCGTTCTGTTCGACCAGATTCACAACCGGTTCGACCAGTACTTCGAGGTCTTCATCCCGGTCGTGACGCTCGAGAATTTCTATGATGTACTGTCGGTCAAGGGCGGCACGATGTATGAGAAGGGGCGTAAGCAGTTCGCCGCGCTGCTTCTCAATGTCGTATCCAACCGCCTCAGCACGTGGCAGTTCATCAGCGATGATAACGCCACGGTGAGCCAGGCGATCACGTATGTCGGAAACATGCTCATCGACGAGGACGATACGAACGACGAGCTAGCCAAGAATATCGCCGAGATCATCGTCAACGATCAGCTCGTCGGCGCGGGCGTTATACCGCTCGATATAGGTCAGATCGCTTATTCACCGCCGAAGCCCTATTCGGAGGATAACGTGCCGTCAGTGATACTCAGCGCGGGCAACCATCCGAATCCGTTCAACCCGACGACGACTTTCACCTACGAATTGCGGCAGCCGTCGCCGGTCGAACTGGCGATTTACAACGTGCTTGGACAGAAGGTCAAGGATATCATCCGCGGTAAAATTCAAATGGGTCCCAACGCCGTGAGCTGGGATGGAAGGGACGATGCGGGGCGGCAGCTCGTCTCCGGTGTGTACTTCTACCGGTTGAAGGCCGGAAACGAGGTGGTGACAAACCGTATCGTGATGATTCGCTGATGCGAAAATCGACTGCCGGGTGCTCCGGGCGAACGAGTCGCCCGGGTGCCCGGTGGCCGGTGAAGGCACGGTGCGATGGTTTGTACATGGATCATGACGATTAATACTATTTCGTGCACACGATAGGTCGTAAGGGAGGCATCTATGAGAAAACTGCTCGTTGCGCTTTGTATTGTGTTTCTGTTTGTGCCTGCGGGCGTTTCCGCTCAGGACCAGGAGCAGATCGCCTTATACGGGTACAGTTACTTTACCCCACCCGAGGATGTCGGAACGGTCACAACGGTGGTCGGAACGCTGGAACCGCCGGTCGGATTCACCTATCCGTTCACGGTTGATTTCGGCACGTACGAGTACACGTTCTATTTCGAAACGGTGATAACCGCAATCATGCCGGGTCCGTTCAGCAATGATATCTTTTACGCCGATACGGATGTCTTCATATACGAGGATCCGGCGCGGAACGCGGATTACGGGGCGGATCCTCCAAATGGGACATCGCCCTCGACCTTCCAGGATGGAACGCTGGCTCTCCGTGGAACCTTTTCGAGCATCATGCGGTCAGACGATCCCTTCGGCTTCTTCGAGCCGGTGGTGACGGCGGATTGCGCCTTCAGCGGTGGAACGAAACTCCCCGAGCTCGTACAGGGGTTCAACTGGTCGGTACACGGCGGCCTGATGCTGAACGATCCGACAACGCCGCCGGGATACCAGCACGCATGGATTCTCAAGATATTCTTCACGGGCCCGATGCCGGTTGAGGACACGACGTGGGGATCGATCAAGGCGCAGTACACAGGGGAATAGGCGCGGACCGGGATATTTTGTAACGGAACCGTATTGGGGTTGCTTCTTCGGTAACGGCACCGTTCATATGGCACGATCATGCCGCGAATGAGACGTGCTGTAGCCACACCGCGTCGCGATTGAGACATTTTTTCCTTTCTACAATTTTACATGGAACCGAGCGCGGATGTATCCGTATATATTCATGCAAGCACTTACGCAATTGAAAGGCCAAACCTTAGGAAAGAAGGAGGGGAGATGTGTCATGGATCTTCTCAAGGAATTAGGGACATTCGCGTTTGCCAGCAGATTGAAACGATTGAGTGACCGGTTGAAGTCGGAGGCCACAACTTTGTATCACCACCGTGGGGCGGATTTCAACGACAGCTGGTTTCTGATCGGATACCTGCTTTCCAGGGAAGAGAACCTGACGGTGACCGAAATGGCCAGGGCGCTGGGCATATCCCGCCCCGCCATCAGCCAGATAGCGGGCGAGATGTCAAAGCACCGGCTCATCAACGTGCGTATCGATGAAACGGACAGGAGACGCAAGATTCTCTCGTTGACCGAAAGCGGGAGGGAAGCGGTCGATTCGCTGGAGCCGGTCTGGAACGCGGTCGCCGAATGCACCGAGGAGCTGATCGCGACGTCCGGACAAGACGTGCTGAAGGCGATCGATGCCATCGAGCATGGAATCGAGACGCGCAGCCTCTTCGCCCGTGTGCTTGACCGGCTCGACGACGATGGGCACGGGCAGGCCTCCAGCGGCTGACCGAAGATATGCGGGAAATCTCCGGGGACAAGCATCTCTGGGTGAGACCCGCCAGTGAGGAGCAGATTTGTGAATCACGGATCGAGAGCCCGACGGACGAAGACATACAGCGCCGGATCGACGAGCAGGCCAGGCAAAACTTCGGCTTCGTGAAGGTCGAGCGTTTCCCCTGGAACATCGGTTACCTCAAGTTCAACAGCTTCGCCGATGCCACGTACGCGGGGAAAACGGCAACAAACGCGATGAATTTCCTCGCGCACTGCGATGCGATCATCATCGACCTCCGTGAGAACGGCGGCGGTTCTCCCAGCATGGTTCAGCTCATCACAAGCTATTTCCTCGACGAACCGACGCACCTGAACAGCTTCTACGTTCGCAAAACCGATTCGATGAAGGACTCTTGGAGCCATGCGTACGTCGAGGGGGAACGTTTGAACGATGTGCCGCTGTATATCCTGACGAGCGGCTATACCTTCTCGGCCGCCGAGGAGTTCACGTACGATCTGAAGAACCTCGAGCGGGCGACGATCGTCGGCGAGACAACGGGCGGCGGCGCGCATCCCACCGAGCGGGTGGTGTTCGCGGAGCTGAAGGTTATCATGTCCTGCCTGTTCGGTCGCGCGGTCAACCCGATCACCGGAACAAACTGGGAGGGAACCGGCATCGAACCGCACATAGCGGTTCCCCAGGAGGAGGCGCTCGATGCTGCGCGGCTCGATGTGATGAAGACCATGAGGGAGCGGACGGGCGACGAGCGGCTCGGGCGGGGACTCGATTTCGCGATCAAGCGGCTCGAGGCGCTCCGCGGGCCGGTTGAGATCGACCTCGGGAGCGTGGAGAAATATGCCGGCGATTACGGCCCGCGTCACATCGTGATCGAGAACGGCGCCCTGCACTATGTGCGCAATGGGCGGCCGAAGTTCCGGATGATACCCGTCACGGAGACGCTCTTTTGCTTCGAAGAGATCGAGTACTTTATGCTGGAGATGGAGCTCGACGACAACGGTGATCCCGTGGCGCTCGTCGGCATTTACGATAACGGGCGGACCGATCGATCGCCGAGGGACGGCGATTGAGGAGCGCCCACCCTACGGTACTTGAACTCCGCGCGCGCCACGCCGGAGACATCGCAGGCGAATGTCCAGATCCAGAAATCGTTTGTCATGCCGGCGCCGTCCCCGCCGGGGTATCCCCATCAGATATTTTTTCGGATATGGAATAGAGGCCGGACGCCGCGACGGAGCGCTCAGGCCTGGACAGCCCGAAATGCACCGGCGCGGAGGCGGAGCATCTCGATGGATCACAGCCTGAAAGGGAGAACTTCCCGAGTTTTTTACCGAACGAGTGTAACCTTTCCGGTCGAGACGGTCACGCCTGCCTTCAGCCGCGTGAGGTATACTCCGGACGGCAGCTGCCGCCCGTGCACGTCAACGCCGCGCCAGCTCGCCTCATGGCGTCCTGACGGCATCGTTCCATCGACGAGCACGGCGACCCGCCTCCCGGAGATATCGTACACGGCCAGTTCCACGCGGTGGCTGCGGGACAGCACGAAGGGGATTGTCACCACCGGATTGAAGGGATTCGGGTACGCGGGGAGCAGTCCACCGGCCGCAACCTGTGGTGTCGTCGAACCGGCGAGATCGTTGCTTCCGCGGTAGAGGCGGACGAGTCCGTCGCCGTAGCCGACCAGGAGGTCGCGGACACCGTCCGCGTCCCAGTCGCAGATGAAGGGGCGCGAGCGCAGGGCGCTGGGGAGATCGATGGCTGCGCTGTCCGATTCGATGGGAGTGTTCCCCGAGAATACGGGCGCATCGTCATTTCCGATGTTCCGGTAGAGAAGAAGCTGTCCCTCGGTGTTGCCCGTGAGAATGTCCTTTCTGCCGTCGTTGTCCAGGTCGGCGATCTCCGGGCTGGCCCTGAGCGTTGGAACGATCATATCGCTCACGCCTTCCTGTATGAACCGCTCGATCCGGAAATCCCACTGCGAGTCGGTTCCCTCGTTGATGAAGAGATGAATCTTGCCGTCCTTGGAACCGACCACGACATCACGCCGTCCGTCGTTGTTCCAGTCGACAACGGCCGGAGCCGGCCGCTGTCCCACGTCGATATCGACCTTGGCGCTGGGAAATCCAACCTGGAGGAGTGTGCCGCCGTCGAACATCGGGTAGCCGTCCGTGTTGATGTTGCGGTAGAGTCTCAGCGTTCCCTCGGCCTCGCCGATGAGGAGATCCTTGCGGCCACCGTTATCCGCGTCGACCACGCGGGGAAAGACGCCCATTCAACCACTGCTCGGACTGGAGAGGTCCGATCCGTTCGATTGCACGTAGAAGTATTCGTTGAATGTGGGATTTCCGGAAGTGCCGGTGCTCAGGTACACGCGGACCTTGCCGTCGTCGAGGCCGAGGCCGCCCTCGCCGACGATGAGGTCCGGTAGATCGTCCCCGTTCCAATGTACATACGAGGGAACGGAGAACCCCGGCACGTCTATGTCGACGCCGCCCGCCTGCACCAGCTCCTCGGGTCCGAATGATTCCTGCCCGGCGGCCGGCATGAAAAGCAGAACCTGCGCGGCGAGCAGGCAGAAGATGGCCGCCGGAAGCTTGTAGCTGATGTGATGCATGAAGAAATCCTCCCCGATGTGTTTGGTCGTCTCGCTCCGTTCTCTGATGGTCAGATGTGACGCGTAAGATCGCCCGGTTCCCGCCCCGGTTTCCACGCGGCGAGGTCGGCGAGCATGATGCCGCTCAGTGCCTGTTTCACGATGGCCGCGGCCGTGCGCCATACCTGCCTCGTCGGGCATGCGTCGGACTTCGTGCATGCGCTCGGATCATCGACGCACGGAACGAGGCATATGCCCTCTTCCAGTGCGCAGACGATGTCGCTCACGCTGATCTCCTCGGCGGGTCGTGCGAGGATGTACCCGCCGCCCTTGCCCTTGTAGCTCTTCAACAGCCCGGCCCCGCGCAGCATGTTGAGGAGACGATCGAGGTATTTCTTGGAAAGGTCCTCGCATGATGCGAGCGTCTCCGATGTAACGGGCCCCCGGTCGTTTCTCGCGACGGATACCATTGCTCTGAGGCCGTACCGGGAGCGAGTCGAGAGTCGCATTGAGCATCTCCTCTAAAAGTCTACCATTTTAGTATACTATAAATTTAATCAGTTTCAACCTTTTTTCGATGGGGACATTTTTCAATGGTGACATTTCGGATGATGGATCCTTCGGCGGCGTATCCATCACTGCGAATCGGATGCGATTCTGCTTGATTGTCTGGGGTGCCGGTAGCAAAATTTCATATGCTTTTTTCCGCTGCGTGATTCAATGCATCGCGGGCGGGATACAGGGAGGTGACTGCGAGTGGACGACTCGAACAAGAATAGCGGCGAGGAGCAGGAGGATCCTCGGATACTCGATCTCATCGACGGGGCCAAGGGGGAGATTTCCGCGGTATCCCGCGAGGTCGAGATCCAGCACCAGATCGCGGCGAACAGCGACTACCCCATTGAAGAGCGGCTCGAGGCGTACGAGGATATCGTCGATTCCGAGGTGGGAGACACCGCGTTGGTCCGGGCGCGCAATATCGAGCGTGAGGTCGGGTTGCGTCAGATATTTCTCAAGTTCGAGGGAGGCAATCCGAGCGGCACCCAGAAGGACAGGATCGCGTTCGCGCAGGTGATGGACGCCCTCCGGCGGGGATTCGATGCGATCACGATCGCGACCTGCGGCAACTACGGAGTCGCCGTCGCCCTGGCGGCCTCGCTGGCGGGCCTCAGGTGTATCATTTTCATCCCCGAAGCATATCATACGAAACGGACCAGGGAGATGGAAGATATCGGCGCCGAGATCAGCCGAATCCCCGGTGATTACGAGCAGGCCATCGATGTCTCGCAGGAGTATGCACGTGCGCACGAAATGTACGACGCCAATCCCGGTGGCGAGAACACGGCGCAGCAGCTCAAGGCGTACGGTGAGATCGCCTACGAGATATACGACGAATTGCGCGACGCCCCCGCCGTGATCAGCGTCCCGGTCTCGAACGGGACGACCATTGCCGGGGTCTACAGGGGATTTCTGAGTCTCTACCGCCGTGGAAAGACATCCCGCATACCTCGGATGGTGGCGGGCTCATCCTATATGAAAAATCCGATCGTGCAGGCATTCCGCCGGAACAGCCCCACCTGTGAGGACCTCAGACCCGAAAAAATTCACGAGACGCCGGTGAACGAGCCGCTGATCAACTGGCGTTCGATCGATGGGGATTACGCACTCGAGGCGATACGCGAGACGGGTGGTTGGGCGGCGGATGCATCCGATAAGGGGATGCTCGCGTTCAGCCGCATGATCAGGGAGCGCGAGGGGCTCAATGTGCTCCCGGCTTCGACGGCCGGCCTGGAAGGAGCCGCTCCAAAACGACCGGTACGTAATCATCCTGACGGGGAGAAAATCATGACGGTTCCACGCGATGGAAACGCCGTCGTTTACTGCGAGGGTGCGTACAACACGCCGAACGGGAAAACGGCGCACGGCCTCGTGCGGTTCACGGAGCGATACCGTGTCCTCTCCGTCGTCGACTCGCGGCATGCCGGCGGGGATGCGGGAGAGATCCTGGACGGTGTGCGCAACGGGATACCGGTCGTTTCGGCGATCGAGAAGGCGGTCGGAGCGGCGTAGCGGGACGGCGTCACCGCAACCCACCTTGTCGTGGGACTTGCCCCGGACGGGGGGCGGCTTGCCGCCGCCGCGCGGAACGACGTGAAGCGGGCGATCGAGCTCTGTCTCAATGTCGATTGCGGGCTCCATGATTTCCTCTCCGATGATGCCGAGATTGCGGATCTCGCCGCGCGGTACGATGTCACGCTGCGGGATGTCCGGAAAACTCCGCCACGGAGCGAACTTCATTTTTTCAGTGGTAAAATCGAGGAGGTCACCTCGCTCACCATCGCCGCGCTCGGCACCGATTCGGCGATCGGCAAGCGGACGAGCGCTTGGATGCTCGTGCACGGCCTCCGCGCGGCGGGGTACACGGCTGAACTGGTCGGGACCGGCCAGACGGCATGGATGCAGGGTGCGCGGTACACCATACTGCTCGATTCGTTGATCAACGACTTCGTATCGGGGGAGATCGAGCACGCCGTATGGTCGGCATGGCGCGAAACAGCGGCGGACGTGATCGTCATCGAGGGGCAGGGGAGCCTCATGAATCCCGCCTACCCGGGCGGTTTCGAGATACTCGCTGCCGGCCGTCCCGAGGTCGTCATATTACAGCATGCTCCGGCACGGAAGGATTACGACGGTTTTCCCGGTTATCCGATTCAACCCCTGTCGCATCAGATCCAGGCGATCGAGGTGATCTCGGACAGGCCGGTGGTGGCGATCACCGTCAACCATGAGAATATTCCACCGGACGGCATTGCCGCTGTGTGTGCGGCGATCACACGCGAGACGGGACTGCCCGCGTTCGATCTCTTGATTGACGGGGCGGCGGGACTCGTGGATGTATTGAAATCACGTATCGGGGGGTGGTCGGGGGAACGCTCGTGAGTCGTCCGGGGGACGTCGATCCGACGGTGCGGTGAGAGCCGTGGCGCGGTATTTCACAAGAAGGAAAACGAAAAATGATTGAGAAGAAGAAAAGGTCGGGCAGCGGCGCGGAGAATCCGCTCGCTCTCCTCCAGGTGATCGACCGGTTGGAGGTCGGCCCCGTCAGGGTGGAGCACCGGCGGCTCGTCGCTCCCTACCGGGTGTTCCGTGGCAGCTCCGAAGATAGGATCGATCTCATATATCGTTATGAGGAGGATGTCTTCGATCCGGAGGAAGAGGCTTCCCGCAACCTCGCGTGCATGATCGCCGCACAGGTTGCGATGAACTACGGTCTTTTTTGCGGATCGATCGTCCTGCATGGTTCCTTCGACGAGACCGACCGCCGGTTCATCCGCGATATGACGGAGAACACGTCACGGGAAATATACGTCAAGAAACTGCTCGAGGCGAATCCGTTTTATATCGGCGAGGAGGTGCCGTTCATGAAACGGCAGCGGTACACGGCTGCTACGATTCATTTCGCCGATTCGACTCCGGCGCGGGGTGGGGCGAAATGGCAACTCTG
>CBFCXB010000002.1:0-35350 GCA_965601905.1 uncultured bacterium
AGGCGGTTCGAGTGCCGCACAATCGGGCTGACAATGCCGCGCGAGAAGCTCTACGCGCGGATCAATGAGCGGACGAGGAAGATGCTGACTGGTGGGTGGATTGAGGAGGTGGAGCGGTTGCTCAAAGGAGGGGCCGATCCAGCGTGGCCAGGCCTAGGGAGTCTTGGATATCCCGAGGTGATATCACTGATCCGGGGGCTTCTCACGCGGGACGAGACATTCGAGCGGGTAGCGAGGCTCACGCGGCAATACGCCAAGCGGCAATTGACGTGGTTCAAGAAGGTCGAGGGGGTGAGCTGGTTCGATGCGGATTGTCAAGACCTTGCCCAACTCGTTTTCGCCTGGCTTCCCGCGCAGCCTGAGTAACGGCGCACGATCCGCGACCGGTCACCCGGGCAGGATACCATGAGACGTGCGGCCAGCAATTCAACCTTGACAGCTACAATGCCAGTTGGTACCTTTTCCGTTGATAGAAAAGAGGATACAAGCGGGCATAACTCAGTTGGTAGAGTATCAGCTTCCCAAGCTGAGGGTCGCGGGTTCGAATCCCGTTGCCCGCTCATGAACGGCGCCCCCGGGAGGATGTGATCTCTCGGGGGCTTCTTCGCGGTGAATCATGCCTGTGCGAATAACAGATGTCGCTGGAAAATCTCGATTCTTCCGCAATGGGGACGAGATCGTCTCGATCGATGGGATGCCGGTCGAGGATCAGCTCGATATCCTCTTCTTGACGGGGGAGGAGCAGCGGAGCGCTCACTTCGCCGTGCGCCGCGCCGACGGCACGGCCGCTTCGCGGTTGTTGACGATCAGATCGTTCGTGCAAGCGCGGCTTGTGTTCGAGGCGATGCAGTTCAAACGTTGCCGCAGCCGGTGCATCTTCTGCTTCGTCGATCAGATGCCTCCCGGGCTTAGACCGACGCTGTACGAGAAGGACGACGATTACCGGCTCAGTTTCCTTTATGGAAACTACATCACCCTGAACGATGTCGGCGACCGTGAGATCGAAAGAATGCTTTCGCTCCATCTCTCGCCGCTCTACGTCTCGGTGCACGCCGTTCGCAGACGTGTTCGCGAGCGTCTCTTCGGACGACACATGCGCGGAGATTTACTGGAAACAATCTCACGGCTGGCCGGCGGGGGAGTGACGATCCACGCCCAGGTGGTGCTTTTGCCCGGTGTAAATGACGGGCCCATTCTCGATGAAACGGTCGATGCCCTCTTCGATTTCTATCCCGCGGTCCGCTCGGTCGCTGTTGTACCTGTCGGACTGACAAGGCACCGCGATACGCTCCCCCGTATCGAGCGCGTGGGAGAACGAACGGCTCGTGCGCTGATACGGTGGGCCGAGAAGAGGCGTGATTCGTTCGTGTCTCTGACGGGAGGTGATCATTTTCTCTGCCTTTCAGACGAATGGTATCTGCTCGCGCGAAGAAAACTGCCGCCGCTCGAATCGTACGGAGAGCTCTGGCAACTCGCCAATGGTGTCGGAATGTGCCGCACGTTTCTCGAATCGATACGGCAGGATGTACGCCGGTTGCGTGATCGAAAATCACGGCCCGTGGATATGACGATCGTCACCGGCACCCTGGGCGGACGGTTTCTGCGCCGGTACGTCCTCCCGCTTCTCGCCTCACACCTGCCCGCGTTCGCGGTGAAGCTCCTCGTTGTGAGAAACCGTCTCTTCGGAAGCTCGGTCGGCGTCTCCGGCCTCCTTGCCGGCAGGGACATCATCAACGCATTCCGGCGCCGGGGAACGGAAACGGGTTGCCTCGTGCTGCCGCCGAACGCGGTCAACTATAGAGGTCTTCTCATCGACGACTTCAGCCCGGATGGTATCGGGCGCAAGCTCGGTTTTCCCGTGCTGGTACCCGAATGCACGTTTCTCGAGGACCGGATCGTGCAAACCTGCGGGGGAGGCACTCGATGAAGCGTCCGGTATTGGTTGCGATTGTGGGTAAACCCAATGTCGGTAAATCGACGCTGTTCAACCGTATCGTGGGCGCCCGAACGGCGATAACGCACGTCACTCCCGGCGTGACCAGGGACCGCCTGGAGGAACGGGTGAACTGGAACGGTGTACCCTTTGTACTCGTCGATACCGGTGGATTCAGCACGGGGGACGACGATCCGCTCCACCGGGAGATCTCGGAACGCGTGCGGAAAACCGCGGCGGAAGCTGCCGTTGTCATGTTTGTCGTCGATGTCGATACGGGACCGACCATTGAAGATGAAGAGCTTCTGAGGAGCCTCCGTCCGCACCTCGGCAGGACGATACTCGTCGTCAACAAGGTCGAGAACGACGCTGATCGGTGGTCCGCACACGAATTCCACCGGCTCGGCATTCAGACGATGTTCACGATCAGCGCCCTGCACGGTACCGGGATCGGCGAGCTTCTCGACGAAATCGTTTCGCGTCTTCCCCAGCGCCATCTGCCGTCGGAGGAATCCGCGCTCAGGATCGCCATCCTCGGCAAACCGAACGTGGGGAAGAGTTCGCTGGCGAATGCGTTGGTCGGCGATGACCGGCACATCGTCTCCGAGGAGCCGGGGACGACGAGGGACGCAATCAATCTCCGCCTCCGCTACCACGGCACGGAGATCATTCTCGTCGACACAGCAGGGATCAAGCGACGATCGCGCACGGAACGGGGATTGCATTCGATCAGCAGTATGAAAAGCCTTCGGACGGTGCGCTCAGCCGATATCGTGCTCGTCGTTATCGATGCCGAGGTCGATATTTCGCGGCAGGACGTGCGGATCGCAGCCGCCCCTCACCGGGAGCGCAAGGGGGTCGTCATTATCCTCAACAAGTGGGACCTGGCCGGGGCCGGGAGCGGTGTCGGTGATTACGAGCGGTTCATGGAGAAGGTCCGGGACAGCGTGCCGTTCCTCTCTTACGCGCCGGTGCTTTCCGTATCGGCACTCACGGGGCTTCGCGTCGGTAAAATCTTTCCGATCTGTTTCTCGATCCAGGCTGAGCGGACGAAACGTATCACCACATCGGCACTCAACCGAATGCTCGAAGAGGTCACGAGTCATAATCCGCCGAAATATTTCGGCGGAGGTACCGGGAAGATCTTCTACGCGACGCAAACAGGTATATGTCCGCCCACCTTCACCCTTTTTGTGAACAAAGCGAGTTATTTTCCTCGTTCCTATAGACGTTATATCAATAATCAAATAAGAAAAAGGTTTACCTTCGAAGGGACTGCCATTACACTGAACCTCAGGTCCAAGGAGACGTAGGTATGGAGTTGATTTGGCGTATCGCTCTCGTCGTTGTGCCGAGTTACGGCATCGGGGCGATACCGTCCAGCTACATAGTGGGTTCGGCGTTCCATGGTATCGACCTCAGGGAGCACGGGAGCAGAAATCTTGGCGCGGCAAACACTTACCGGGTGCTCGGCCCGATGTCCGCAATTCCGGTGCTTCTGTTCGATATACTCAAAGGATTCCTTGCTGTCAGATTCTTCGCCGGCTTCGGGGGACAGGATTTCATATTCCCGCTCCTCGCCGCCCTCATCGTCGTTCTCGGCCACAACTACTCGGTCTTCGTACGATTTTCCGGGGGGAAGGGGGTAGCCACCACCGCCGGCGCCTTTCTCGCGCTGGTCCCGTATGCCGTCGTGATGAGTTTCATACTGTGGACCGTCCTCCTGCTCGTCTTCAGGATCGTGTCCGTGGCGAGCATGGCAGGGACGGTATTTCTCGCACCGGCGATCCTGATCTCCGACAGGTATCTCGGCAGCAAGACGCACCCCTCCATTATCATTCTGTCGATTATCGCGGCCGTTCTCGTCATATACAAACACCGTTCGAATATTCGGCGACTCCTGAGAGGAGAGGAGATGAAGCTATTCGGTGGTGGGAGCGCTGCAGGCAAGAAGAAAGAGAATGCCACGGACAAGAAGAAAGAGATCGGATGATATGAAGAGAAAAATCCAGAAACGTTCCGTACATCTATCGGTACTCGGTGCGGGCAGTTGGGGCACAACGCTGGCGCTGCTTCTCGAGGGGAAAGGATACCGCACGGTTCTCTGGGAGCATTTCCCCGATCTGGCCGCGCGCCTCATTGCTGATCGGGAGAACCGCCGTTTTCTCCCGGGAGTGGCGATTCCCGGATCGATCAAGATCACCTCGGTACTCGAAGAAGCCCTGGCGGGGGCCACGCACCTGATATTCGCAACGCCCAGTCATACGATCAGAAACACGGCACGACTCGCGGTCTCCTCGGCTTCCTACAACGATAAAGCCGTAATCATCAATGTCGCAAAGGGACTTGAGGAGAAAACGTTGTGCAGGATGAGTGAGGTGCTGGGCCAGGAATTGCCGCAGCCTCCGGAAACGATCGTCGGTCTCCTCGGTCCTAGCCATGCCGAGGAAGTGAGCCGCCGGATGCCCACATCGATCGTCGTGGCGGGTCCAGACCAGTCGATACTCGAGGAGATACAGCACATCTTCATGACCGAACATTTCCGAGTCTATACCAATACGGATCTTGTGGGAGTCGAGCTGGGGGTATCCCTCAAGAATACCATAGCGATCGCCGCCGGTATCTGCGACGGACTCGGCTTCGGAGACAATACCAAGGCCGCGCTGTTAACGCGTGGACTCGCCGAGACGAAGCGGCTCTCATGCAAGCTTGGCGCGCGTGAAGAAACACTCAGCGGGCTGGCGGGTGTCGGGGATCTGATCGTAACCAGTATGAGCCGCCACAGCAGGAACCGGTATGTAGGAGAGCAGATCGGAAATGGCAGGAAACTGAAGGATATACTCGCCGAGATGGTTATGGTCGCCGAGGGCGTGAAGACGACAAAGGCGGCGGTCAAGCTCGCGTCAAAGGTGGGCGTAGAGCTGCCGATCGCCGAGCAGGTATACAAGGTGCTGTTCTACGGAAAAAATCCGAGAAGGGCGATAAGAGATTTGATGGTCAGAAAAGCGAAGAAAGAGATGTAACGGGGAAATCTCCCAGCAACCTGTGATTCCGAGTCGAGAGGTGATGATACAATGAAAAGCGGTACGCAAAAACTCTACTACTCTATCGGGGAGGTCAGCGAACTCCTCGATGTAAAATCGCACGTACTCCGCTACTGGGAGACGCAATTCCCGATGCTCAAACCGAAAAAGAACCGGGCGGGAAACAGGACATATCGAGTGCGTGATATCAAAATCCTCCTGACCATTAAAAACCTCCTGTACGAGAAGGGATTCACGATCGCCGGGGCGCGGCAGAAACTGCGGGAATCGAACAACAATCCGGATGTTCTGATCGAACAGTTGAACATACCTTTCGGCAGTCCCGAGAAACGAAGTGCGCTCCTTTCAATCAAGAGAGATCTGATCGAACTCAAAGAACTAGTCGATCAGCTCTAGCCCGCGGTAACGTCTCGCCCACCGTTTCGAAGGGATACTCTCATTCAGGACAGAGCGCGCGGCCACTCACCACGAACCGTTGTACGGAATTTGATTTTGCGCTTGAATTCGGTTTCAGCGCGGTGGTACATTACGTAGTGGTCGGGGCGTGGCGCAGTCCGGTAGCGCACTAGCATGGGGGGCTAGTGGTCGCTGGTTCAAATCCAGTCGCCCCGACCAGATTCATAGTGATCATACATATGGTAACGTACCTCTTATATCTGATCGCCGCTCATCTCACCCGCATCGTTCCCCCACGTGTATCAGAGGGAATTGCATCGGCTATAGCCTTTCTTTTCTATATCTTCCGTCCCAGGATACGTTACAACGTGAAGCGCAACCTCGAGGCGCTGAATGTCCCGGACGGAAGCAGGTTCATCGTGTTTCGAAATTTTTCGAGGACGATCACGGACTTCCTGAGCTTGTCCCGGATCACGCGAAAGGAGCTGGTATCGTACTGCCGCATAGAGGGAAAGGAGCATCTCGATCGCGCGCTGGAGGGGGGGAGCGGGGTCATTATCATCACGCCGCATCTCGGACCCTGGGAGGTTTCCGGCGCCTATCTCGCCTCGCTCGGCTATCGGATTCACACCGTAGCACTGCCGCATCCGTCGAGAATGGTTACGCGATTCTTCAGCAAGCGGAGGGCGGCGTGGGGGATTCATGATTATCCCTTCGGCGAATCTATTCCGCTTCTGCTCCGCGCGCTCCGCTTGGGAGAGATCGTCGTACTGCTCGTTGACAGGAACTACTCCAACAGAGGGATCACGCTCCCGTTTCTCGGCCGGGATGTAACGCTTCCGGATGGTCACATCATACTCGCCAAGCGGACGGGCGCCTCCTTGCTGCCAGGCTCGTGTTACTATGATAACGAGCGTTCGATCACGATCCGTATCGAGGAACCAGTGGATATCACGAGATCGATCAACGATCCCGTCGAGATCGGTGTCAGGTGCCTCCATCGCATCGAACGGCACATAAGGCCGCATTACGAACAGTGGTTTGCCTTCGATCATCTCTGGCCGGAGAAGTGACATGCAGGAACTGTTCGGCGCTGTGATACCGGCATGCAACGAGGAAGACCGTATCGGCGATGTTCTCGATGGGATGAAGCGCTACATCCCGGCGGATCAGATCGTCGTCGTCGACGACGGATCGACGGACGGGACAGCCGCCGTGGCTGAAACCGCCGGTGTTCGGGTGCTCGCCCACCGGACAAACAGGGGTAAGGGAGTCGCTCTTCGTACGGGATTCGAATATCTGATGGCACGCCACGGGATCGAGGCGATCTTCACGCTCGACGCGGACGGGCAGCACGATCCGGATGAGATTCCCGCATTTATCGAGCGATACCGGAAACGACGAGTCGACATTTTGATCGGGAACAGGATGTTCCGTACGAAAGGTATGCCGTTTATCAGATTGCTGACAAACCGGTTCACCTCGGGTGTTTTAAGCCTCAGAACGGGGTGCACGATCGAAGACAGCCAATCGGGTTACCGGCTCATCCGGTCGTCGCTGCTCCGCACGCTGGATTTCGTGACGGGGCATTTCGATCTTGAGAGCGAGCTCCTGATCAAGGCCGCCCTGCGTGGAGCCGTCATCGATTCGGTTCCCATCCGGACCATCTACATGGACGAGCGGAGCAGGATCAATCCCCTCAGGGACACGGTTCGATTTTTCATGCTGGTTCTGAGGAGCCTGTTCTGGTAGAATGACCTCTTCCGGTCAGGGCCGGCCCGGGGCCCGGTAAGCGCTCAGTACCCGGGGGACATTCGGTGATACGGCAATCTCTCTATGCGTGAAGACGACACACTCATACTCGCGACCAACGACGATGGGATCAGGGCGGAGGGCCTTCAGGTCCTCACCAATGCGCTCACCGGGCTCGGCAGAGTCGTCGTTGTCGCACCAGAACTGGAACAGAGTGCCTCGAGCCACGCCATCACACTCGACAAACCGCTTCGCATCAATGAATACGGGACAAACAACTTCGGCGTTTCCGGAACCCCGACAGACTCCGTCCTGTTGGCAGTACGGGGCATTCTCGACCGGTATCCCGACCTGCTCGTCGCGGGCATCAACAAGGGACCGAACATGGGGGAGGATGTGACCTACTCGGGAACCGTTGCGGCCGCTATCGAAGGGAGCATTCTGGGGATACCCTCGATTGCGCTTTCGATGGCTTCCTGGGATTCCGTACCGCTTGATGTTGCGGCGGATGTTTCCCGCTATCTGTGCGCCGAGATGCTGAAACACGACATACCGCGCGGAAGCCTATGGAATGTCAACATTCCGCCGCTTCAGCGGGAGGAGCTCGAAGGAATCCGCATCACACGCCTCGGATCACGTGTATACAACGACGTGATCATCAAGAAGAAGGATCCGCGCGGCAAGGACTATTTCTGGATCGGAGGCGGTGATCCCGGTTGGGATGCCGGCAAGGACACCGATTTCACGGCGGTCACCGAGGGATACATATCGGTAACGCCGCTCCGCCTCGATATGACCGACTGCAAGGCGATCCTCGACCTTAAGAAGTGGAACCTGAAATGGACCGAGAGGTAGATTACACCATCGCGAGGCGGCGGATGGTGCGGGAACGACTGTATGCACGGGGGATCACCGATCGGCGTCTCCTGCACGCGTTCCTCCGGGTTCCGCGCCATGCATTCGTCGATGCGACGATAGGATTACGGGCCTACGAGGATTGCTCGCTCCCGATCGGTTATTCGCAGACGATCTCGCAGCCGCATACGATTGCGTTTATGATCCAGAGCCTCGATATACGCGCTCACTGCCGCATCCTCGAGATCGGTACCGGATCGGGATATCAGACGGCGATCCTCTCACTGCTGGCGAGGGACGTTTTCACGATCGAGCGGTTGGAACAGCTTTCTCGCAAGGCGGAACAGACGCTGATGATGATCCCGACGGGGCGGATAAGGCTCAAGGTCGGGGACGGCGCCCTCGGGTGGGACTACTACGCACCGTTCGACCGCATCATTGTTTCAGCCGCAATGCACGAATGGCCAACCGATCTCCTCGAGCAACTTGATGACGGCGGCATGCTCATTGCCCCGATGGTGGAGAAGGTCGAATGTATCACCCTGTTTCACAAGATAGGCGATCGAGTGCAAACGCGGCGGCTCTCGCGCTGCGCATTCGTGCCGCTCGTCAAAGGAGTTGAATAGTGCCTTTTATTCTGACATCCACCGTGTTCAATATATCCCCGAAACTGATCACCGTCCTGATCGCCGCCCTTCCCATATTCGAATTGCGCGGGGCCATTCCGTACGCGATTCTGGCCGGCAAGCTCAGGTGGCCCGAGGCCTACCTATTAGCCGTTATCGGCAATTTCCTGCCGGTCATTCCGATCCTCTTGCTGCTCGAGCGCGTCTCGAACCGGCTGATGCGCTACCCCGCCTGGAATCGCTTTTTCACATGGCTGTTTGCACGGACAAGACGTCGGGGTAAGATGATTGAACGTTTCGAAGCACTCGGACTCGCGATGTTCGTTGCGATACCGCTCCCAATCACCGGTGCCTGGACCGGATGCGTCGCCGCCTTTCTGTTCAAGATACCGTTGCGGATCGCTGTTCCGATGATCATCTGCGGCATACTGACCGCAGGCGTTATCGTGACGCTCGCAAGCCTGGGCGTTATTTCGTTTTGGGGCATTGAGCAGATTGCGCAAATCGACATTTCGTACCGGTGCATGGCAACTTACCTGTTGCATATCGTCACGGTATCTTGTTAATATCATTGAGTTATAGGGTTGGGCGTGATAGTGTCATGTTCGGTGTCGGGGCGTAGCGCAGTTCGGTTAGCGCGCCTGCTTCGGGAGCAGGAGGTCGCTGGTTCAAATCCAGTCGCCCCGACCATTTATCTAATGTATAAACGGATCGTTCATTCGTTTTCATTCGTGCTCCTGCTTGTGCTCCTCCCGCTGGTACTACGCTGTACTCCGTCACCCAAGTACCGTGGGAGCACATCCAGGGAACGGCAGCGGACCGAAGAGCGGCCTTCAAGCACCGTGAACGATTCCAAGATAGGAATAGCCTTTTCGGCTCCGCTGCAAAACTACAAAGAATCCCGGATCACGAGCAGATTCGGATTGCGCCGTGATCCCCGATACAACAGGCAGGAGTCTCACTACGGGATCGATATCAAGGCGCGGGAGGGAGAGAAGGTTCTCGCGGCGGCTGCGGGTACGGTGACATTCGCGGGGAAACAGCGCGGATTCGGTAAGCTCATCATCATCGACCACGGCGAGCGTGTGAGCACTGTTTACGGTCACCTCTCGAATGTTGCCGTGAGAAAAGGAGAATCGGTCAAGGTGGGGACGTTCATCGGGACGGTCGGGAGAACGGGGAATGCAACCGGCGTCCATCTCCATTTCGAGATTCGAAAAGGGGGAAAAGCGCTCGATCCACTCGATTACCTTTGACGATCGGGTAAGTAGTGTAGTTAACTGTATCCGTGCGCAGTGAAGGAACCATGAAAAGCGAAATCAACGAGATCCAGAGGCGGTACTTCAAGGATATCAGCAAGTATCCGGTGCTATCAAAAGAGAAGGAGATCGATCTCGCACGAAGGGTCCGCGCGGGGGACGAAGATGCACGCCGCATGCTCATACTGAGCAACCTCAAACTCGTCATAACCATCGCGAAGTCATATATGTCGTACGGTGTTTCCTTTCTCGATCTGATCGAGGAGGGGAATATCGGGTTGATCAAAGCGGTGAGCAGGTTCGATCCCGAAATGGGATTCAGGTTCAGCACCTACTCGTCATGGTGGATACGGCAATCGATCGTTCGGGCGATATCGAACCACTCCCGGACAATCCGCATACCGATCCATATCTTTCAACTCATGTCCCGATACCTCCGTCTCGAGGAAGAGGGGAAAGGTATGAACATCGATGAGAAGGCGGCACGGCTCAAAATTTCACAAAAGAAATATCTCATGGTCGAAAAGCTCGTGCAGAATATACGGGCCCTCGATGTCGCCAACAGCCTGGATACCTACAAGCAGCTCGTACAGATAGAGGACCCCAAGGAGCAGAACAATCCAGAGCAGATTATTCTCAAGCAGATAGAGCATGAAAAACTGGCTGCCATCCTGGAACGTCTCTCCGAACGCGAACGGCTCATCATCAGGATCCGGTACGGCTTTGACGACGGTGAACCGCACACCCTTGCCGAGACGGGCAAGGTGGTCCATGTATCACGGGAGCGTGTGAGACAGCTCGAGATGCGGGCGCTGCGCAAGCTGCGATTTCTCATCGAACCGAAGAGTGTCGCAGATGATGGTGACAGGAAGGAATCTGATGCATGAAGATCTGAAGGCGTATATACGGGACATACCTGATTTTCCAAAGAAGGGTATCCTTTTCCGCGATATAACGCCGATTCTGCTCGAGCCGCGGTCATTCAACCGAGTGAGCGATATTCTCTTCGAGCGGTACCGTAATCGGGCCGTCGATAAGATCGCCGCGATCGAGTCGAGGGGATTCATCTTCGGTTCCGTTCTCGCTTTCCGGCTCGGCTTGGGGCTCGTACCGTTGCGAAAGCCGGGGAAGCTGCCCTGGCGTACAATTTCGGAAAGCTATTCGCTCGAATATGGCGACGCCGCGCTCGAAATGCATGTCGACGCGGTGGGCGAAGGGGAGCGGATCGTCATCGTCGATGACCTTCTGGCAACGGGCGGTACCGCGGCGGCTTCGGCCCGGCTGATCGAGCGTCAGGGCGGCATCGTGGAAGAACTCGTCTTCGTGATAGAGCTCGCGGAGCTTCGCGGCGTCCGGAAACTCGGCGAGCGTCCCGTCTATGCCCTCATTTCGTACTAACAACGAATTTTATTTGCCAGGAGCCTGCCGTCAGCGTACTATTATGCTGTGATTTGAAGGAACCAAAGCCCCCGTAGCTCAGGTGGATAGAGCATCGGTTTCCTAAACCGGGTGTCGCACGTTCGAGTCGTGCCGGGGGCGCCATTATTTTCAATGACTTGCGTATTGGACGCGGAAGCAAGTCGCTCTTCATATGCCACTAATATGCCACTTTTTTTGAACGAGGAGGGCATCAACCGCTTTACGCTTCGTCTCGGGCGACGGGTGGGCGTATCGCATCGTCATCGCGATGTCAGCATGGCCCAAGAGCTCTTTGACCGTGACTAGGTCAACGCCACCGAGTACCAAATTTGTCGCGAACGTGTGCCGTAAATCGTGAAAACGGCAAGGTTTGATGCCGGCGGCAAGAAGAGCTGTTCTAAACGAACGTGTGACGCTCTGGATGGTATATTCTACCATGAATAAGAAGGTCTGTAAATAGGGGGGATGGCACATAAGGGCCTAAGTATGCCATCATCATTGATAGGAAATGTCAGAAGCCTCTTACAGGCAGGAGAACTATCTCAGAATCACCATCTTCCTGGTGATCGTTTCTTTTGCCGCCTGGAGCTTATAGAAATAAACACCTGATGCTACGTTAGTACCTTTAGCATCTTTGCCATTCCATCCAACATCATGATTCCCTTTGGACTGATTCTCATTAACCAGGCGTGCAATCCTTCGTCCGGATATATCGTAGATATCTATTCTCACATGGCAATTCTCCGGCAGATAATATCTGATTCTCGTCATGGGATTAAAAGGATTGGGATGGTTCTGCCAAAGGGTGAGCGGCAGCTGCGGTGTCTCAATCGCATCGGTTTCGAAGAGGATTTGTTTTTCTTGATTATTAATAACCTCGACGCGGTATTTGTATGTACTCCCGCAGTCAAATTTCTCATCCCTGAAATAATAGGCGTTGTTTCTGTGCTGAGCCTCGCCATCTGAAAGGGAACGGTAGTCTTCGATATTCCCGTCGGTACGAGAAATTATAAACTCCGCGTTTTCATCGTATTCAATGAGACTCCATGACAGCTCAATGAATGAGTTCTTATATGCTGCCGTATAACTGTCCAGAAGCGTTCCCGTTGCACCCTGTGGGACTATCAGTAGCGGGTCACTTTCGTTCCCGCTGTGATCCTTCGCTGTAATTTTATAGCAAACTGCCCCTGATGAATTCCAATCGCTGTCTAAATATTGAGTTTCAGTTGTTTCAGCAATAAGATTCGCTTCACTCGGTTCAAATGATTGGTCATCGCAACGGTAGATGAAATAAGATTCAGTGTCGAAATCCGGCGGAGATTGCCAGGAGATTGCCATGCCCTCGTCGCTCGGTTCGGCGATCAATTCCTGAGGTGGATCTGGCGATAGTGAATCATCCGCATATGTAGAATCTGGACATGAAGTCCATACAGTATACACGGTATCTCCATTTTGGACTGCATATTCCACAAACCTGACGATATACACCGTCCAGTACGTATCGCCATATGATGGTACTATACTTAAGTAGCTATTTAGATAAAGATGCTGAGCAGGACGGGTTTCTACCAGCTTCCAGCCATCATCCGGGTGACAGTCGCAGTGAGCCGGGCCGTCTGCCACACTACTGTAAGCGCTGGATTCGGAAATTTCTCCAGGAGTTGCACCATCACCTTGAGCTTGCTCAATGGCGCTGCCTCGCCGTGCATATATTTCAAAATGCTCGTTATCGTTTCCTCCGTCCAGTGCGCTGGCTAAATAACGAATAGCTACGTTGCCATTATGCGTTGAATAATCGGAGACACGTATCAAATCCACAGGGATTCCAATTTGTTTAGATCTACTATTGTTATTTTCATTAATTTCTTCAATCTGATTTAAATCATCAACACGAAGGTATAATACGGAGCCTCCCGGCTCCATTAAGGTGAATGTTGCTGATCCAACGAGTGTATCGCCAGATGCCAGCCCGCTATACTCATGGTAGTATACGGACCTATGCTCACTGGATCCCACTCTTCTGGTATACAGCTCTATGCGAAATGCCCCCACCGATTGTGTGCCTGCATTAATCAATGCATATCTTGCATTGACCGGCGAGCACCCACATCGCACATACCTGACTGAGTATATCCAGGTAGCTTTTAAATCAGAAAAGCCGGTAATATTCTTTTCATTTATGGTCGAGTTGCCGGCAAGATCGTGTATATTGACTGTTCGCAACGTATATGGTATCTCGTTCTCTGTGGCGTTCGACAAAATCAGTGAAACTGATGAACCGCCTTCCAACAAAGATGCGCTGAGAATGGCAATTGTGTCAGTAGGATTATCAACTTTACATATACTGTAACGAGAAATATCCTGTGCATCGTTCTCATTCAATGTTTCGCTGAAGAGCAAACGCAGATGATCATCATCGATGATCTGTGCTTCAATAAGATACGGTGGCAGCGTGTCAGATGCGCAATGGTTGATGCAGAGATTGGAGTAGATTTTAAGCTCCTCGATAGGGAGACCGACCTCGCATATGCAATGAATGGGGGTCTCATGATATGGATCCGTTTGGTGTTTGATTACTTCTATCGATGTTTCATCTTCGTTCAGGATATATAGGGTTTGACGAAAGATCCAGAGCCAATCGTGATGGCATCCGTCGAAGGCTAGACTAATTCCGTCTGGCAGGGCACCCAGAGGAAGCCCCTCAATTGCGCTGCTAAAAGTTATTGTACTTGGAACGATGTTCTCTGGATATTGGAGACCGAACTGGACTGCCTGCATTCCATCAGCGCTCGGCAAACACCATCCCCACATCTCGATCTCTTGGAAGCCCGAACCTTGTTCACACCAATTGCTATGAGTCGAATCAGCGAAGAGACCTATGTAGCCGTGTGGTGGACTCTCTCCGAACGCTACTGTGGGTGACACACATATCATTAAGGTCACGAACGTGATTAATCTCATCATAATCACTCCCATCGAGATATTGTCATCTTATTAAGTATTGCTTAAGTTGTGCCAATATATCAAAGAGCTGTCAATATATTATCCCGATGAATTATATCTTACCATATAGCATATAATTAAGAGCTCACAAGAATACATTAATGGAATCATATAGAGCTGCTATTCGAATGCATAACTTCGACCACACCGATCCATGCGGGTGCGGGGAGCGGGAGGGATGCATGCGGGAAACGGGCTCTGGGCAGCGATTTCTATGGATTCCGGGCTTTGTAGCCCCGCTCAGGAGAATTTCTGATGCCAGATCATGACCGCTCGATATCGTCGCTCTCTGAGTCGGTCGAGACCTCAGTCGGCATAGATGGGTGGAAGGAAGCGTTGAGTTTTTTTTAAGCGCTCGCAAATATTGCTTTGTTTCATTATTTTTAAATCAAATCGATTTAATGGTTCATGGAGGTAAAATGAAAACGCGATCCATGGAGGTGACAGCCTTTGACCAGGTTTGGATAGTGAGTAATGAGGCGGGTGGAACGTTTAAGTTTTTCAGAAGCATTCGCAAATTTGATTTGATTCATTTTTTCTGAATCAAAACTACCTTATGGGACATGAGGGTGTCTGCAAAATGCGGCACATGGGGGTTTAGGTGGAGAGCCTGTGCTGGGGGCATGGTTGCCGGGCTCTGGGTAATTGTGAGCCTTGCGCTGTCCTTCCCGTCATCCGCCCTTATGAAATGATAGCCGCAGTCGCAGTTTCGCCTCAGAGCCTTGCATCGCATCGGGGAGGGGTTTGCCGAAGACGGTTGGTTTCTTAAGAGAGATATCCGGTCTGGTGTTCTGTCCTATATTGAGAGAATTGGAAATATCATTACTTTCTTGAGACATATATAAGTCCTCCGGCAATATATTAAGGTCAAATCGTGATGGGGGCTGTTCAGATTGAAGGTATTGCCAAGCCACCCGCTTGAAGCTCATAATTGTCAACATCTCGGATCATATCCGCCCAGTCACACGATACATGCTGCCGTCCCCCAGCCGTTCCTCTCCGTCCCACCACTCGATTTTGACATTTGTCTACCTCGCTGGGATGTTCACGCACGCGCTGTCCAGAGATTTCATCTGCCACTTCATATGCCACTACAGATCGGGTCTGTCGGGTTCTCGTAAGACAAAAGACACCTCAGCAGAGAGTGTGAAAGACCAGGAGACGGGCGACGATTCGACAACTTCCACCGAATCACTCACTTGCTTTTTCATCTTCCTTCGCTTTCCTAAACCGGGTGTCGCACGTTCGAGTCGTGCCGGGGGCGCCATCAAAAAAGGGAATTACTTCTCGGATTTATTCGAAGTAATTCCCTTTTCTCATAAAGGTAACGAGACACTGCCAAACCACCTTGCGTGACGTGTCTCAACCGCACTTCAGAGGCCTGAGCAGCAAGATCGCTTCGCTTCCTAAGTTTGGCATGAGAGCAGGCGGATCACGAACGCGTAGTTTTTTAATGCCTCGTTGATTACGATTATAGATTGCGCGTAGAAGATGTCAAGGAAAAAATACAAAATATTATCAATTTTTATTTTATTTATTGATAGTAAGATGCGGATACAATCTTAGAATTTAGATTAAGTAAAACGCAGGAGGTGACAAAAACCACACACGGCTATGGATTGAGATTCAGCCGAAATGAACGCGTCTATAAAAAATATTATTGAGCTATTATACTATGAAAATATCATGATAAATTTTCGGGTCGCGCGTATGGACGCGCGGGGGGGTAAGGCGGGAGTGGAAATAAACATTCCCGCTGATACACCCATACTCAACGGGAATATTTATGAGACATTCGGTATTGGGTTCCTGATCTTGCTACCGAAGCCACCAGAGAAGATCAATTATCCAGAATATCGGTAACACGGTGATCACCCCCAGTACAACTAAGCCTGACAATAGTCGGTTTAAACCGCTACCTGCCTTTGAAACATCAAATATGTATTATTTGCATATGCTGTGCCGACAGTGGAAAGAACATGTCATATGAAGGTCTATCTTAAGAATTAACAAAACCTTGAGGGTAATAGAGAGAGTCGTGCAGATTAAGATGGGTTATTGCGAAGTAGCACAATCGTCATATCATCTTTCAAATTGTTTAGGCCAAATGCAATAATAGTGTCAAATAGCTTGGCAATCGCGTTTTCCAATGGAAGTTGTAAGTTATTTCTGAAAAATTCAACCAATCTCTTTTCTCCGAAATGCTCGCCTCGGTCGTTCTCCTGATCGATCAGGCCGTCCGTATAGATGACTACGAGAGAATTTGCCGGCAGCTTGACGATCCCCTCGCTGTAGTGTGGATGCTCCTCGACGCCGATCAGCATACCGCCCCTCTGTAAACGTTCGACGCTCCCGGACGGTGTGATGATGAGCGGTGGATAGGAACCGCCGTTCGAGTAACGGATGATGTCGCTTTGATTGTCGTACAGGGCGTAGAAGAAGGTGGCGAATTTCGTTGTATCGCTCCGTTCGTAGAGGGAAGAGCTGATGCTGGTGAGAACCTCATCGGTGGATCGATCACGCACGGCTTCGGCACGGAACATCGCCTGCAGTGTTGTCATGAGCATGGCCGCAGGAATGCCCTTGCCCGACACGTCGGCAACAGCGATGCCGATCGTTCCGTCCGACATATCGACGAAGTCGTAGAAATCACCTCCGACTTCCTTGCTCGGTTTCGTGCGGCCGGCGATCTCGGCGTTGGTCAGCAGCGGGGAGGCGGCGGGCAGCAACCGTTCCTGTATACTCTTGGCAAGCTGAAGCTCCTCCTGGAGCCTCTCCTTCTCGATCGAATCCCGGTATAGCTCGATAGTGCGGATCGAGGAGGCGCTCCGTTCGCCGATCAGTTCGAACAGTTCGGATTCCTGCTGGGTATACGGGCCGCGTGAAACTTTGCCGCCGACCAGTACGAATCCGAGAAGCTCGTGCTGATCAACGAGCGGAACGACAACCGCAGCGGCCGAGATCGAGAGAAGCTCGAGCGAGATTCTGTCGAGATTGTGCTTGATCCATATCGTATCGAAATACTCCATCATCAGGGGTAGCCCCTTGTCCTTCATGAGCTGCATCAAAGCGGTATTCGGCGGGAATGAGGTCAGGGGCGGTCGGTTCTTTTCCGGACAGCTCATCCGCAGCTTGAAGTAACCGCTTTCGTCCCTGAGAAAGAGGTGCACCGGATCTGCTCCGAAGATGTCATGAATTTCCCTTGTGATGAAACGCGATATCTCCTCCGGCGAGAGCAGTAGGTGGATCCGGCGCGAGAACTCGATGAACTCCTCCCTGAATACCGCGCGGCTTCGGTAGAATGTACGGTCAACGACGCGCTGCACGACGGCCCGTGCGGGCACGAAGGTGATCCCCAGCATTATGATGGCGATGACGGCGACGAATGCGCGCTCGAGCCCGATGACCGAACCGAAGCGGTCGAACAGCATATCGAATACGGCGTAATAGATCGCCACCAAGAGGCCCGAGGCAACGAAGAATACGAGCCCCTTCCGTAATACCAGCCCGAGATCGAAGGCATCGTGCTTAAGGATCGCGTAGGCGAACGAAACCGAGATGAAGGCGAGAAACACGGCTGAGATATGTTGGTAGGGAATATCCAGTGTCGGCTGGAACTGCTTGATCAGCATGACGGCGGAGAAGGGAAGGATGCCGAGTGCCAACCCGGTGATGACCAGCCGTAACTTGATCTTCTGCGCGCTCTCGGAGACGCGGTACGTCCTGATAAAGACGATCACGCTGGCCAGCATATAGAGGAACCAGTAGATGACGGTCACCGCATTGAGGAACGATGCGGTGCCGGCATGTATTCCCTTCGTGTACTTGTACAGCGCCAGGACGAATGTGGAGATGAATAACACGGCGGGGGGGAAGTAGAGAATCCTGATGACCATCGATCGTTTTGTCCCGCGTTTGCTCTCCGTTCCGGGGAATAGGATGAAGAAGTGGAGAAAAACGCTCGGGAGAAAGATAAAGAAAAAGTCATACACCAGCTCCCCGGCGATATGGAGGAATGGAACCGATGTGATGGGACGTTCAGTGATGATGAACGAGAAGAGGAAGCAGTTGATCATGAAGAGCGTGCCGAAGATGTCGGGGCGCTTGAGCGCCACGATCAGACCGACGAGGATAAAGGAGCACGCGACCAGGAAAAAAGATATCTTGCGGTAGATCCGCTCCTGCCTCTGCGGCGCGCTCTGGACGAGAAGCTCGAATGTGGAATCGCCACGCGCGACCGTGTACCGTTGCGGCCGGAGTTCCGTATTCGAATATACGAGAAAATTGAAGTGGTTGAGGTTTCGCGGCACCCTGCCGTCCACGGCGAGTATCTTGTCCTGCCTGCGGAGCGGCGTCGCCGTGTTCGGGCTGTCCCGCAGGACGCTCTGGATGACTAGATTGTTGTGTTGTATACCCGTGTAGGGCGACTGAGAGAAATCCTCGATGCCGAGAACGCCGAGAATAGCGATCAGCGCAGCCGCCGATACAACCAGGACCCGATACACCCTGATCACCATTCTTTCCTCCCCGGTGAAGGCTGACTCAGAGATTTGCAAAACGGCTCCGGTCTGTCAATCGCTTTTCTTACGGGGCGGCAGGTATAATTTGCTTGAAAAGAATTCGGGCACAGTGTTAATTAATAGCGAAAGGAGGGCATTGAATTGGCGCGTAAACTGTCACGCAAAGAGATCAGGAAAGACCCATTCATAACTGCTACCCTGAACGCCTGGGAATACATCCGCGAGCATCAGGGAACCGTTTTTGCCGGCCTCATCGTTCTGGTAGTGGTGATCGCCGCCGCCGCCTGGATGCAGAACTCGCGGCGCGGCGGGCGAATCGAGGCCATCACACAGTTTTCGGAAGCCCTGTCGGCGTTCCGCATTGGAGATGTCAAAACAGCGGAACAGCTGTTCGCGATGGTTCATGAAAACCACGCTTCGACTGAGGAAGGGATCCACGCACTCTACTTTATCGGCACGTGCACCCTTATCGAGGGAAACTATTCAGCGGCGATCGAATCATTCGACCGGTACCTTGCTAATAGCACTAAACACAATGACTTCCATGATGCCGCGATGGATGGAAAGGGCATCGCGTTGATGAATCAAGAGCGGTACTCGGAGGCGGCGGAACTATACGGCGAACTTGCCCGCACTATAAAAACGAACACATTCATGGAAACGGTATACCTCCGCCGGGCTGCTGAGAACTACAAGCTCAGCGATCGACCGGACCAGGCCGTGAAGATTATGCAGCAGCATCTCGAAAAAACCACAGGCACCGAACGGCGCGATCTCGAGGTGGAGATCACCATCCTCAGCGGCTAGCCGGGTCTGACACGCTCACCCGGCAATCCGCTCTGTATACGGAGCAATGATGGAAGAGACAAAAAAAGATACGGTACCCGAGGCGGGGGAGGAAACGGAACCACAATCTCCCTCGGATCGGTCGCGGTGGATCGCTGCTGTCGGCTATGTGTTGTTTCTCTGCTTTTTCTCGCTTTGTCGCGCGGGGAGAGATCCATTCATTCGATTTCACGCCCGTCAGGCATTTCTCCTGTTTCTCGCCGAATGCGTCGTCATCGTCATGACGATCATTCTTGACATGACGATAGGTAAACTGCGGTTTTTCGGTATGGTGGTGATCGGTCTGTTTCAACTGATTGTTGGACTCGGGGCATTGACGGTATCCGTCCTGGGATTCGTGAAGGCCTTATTCGGGGAGTACTGGCATCTCCCGTTTCTCGGCGAGTACAGCGAGCGGGTGCCGGTGCTGCGGCGAGAGGAGTAGCAGGAAGGAAACATTTTTTTCTTGACACTCGAAAAGATGTACGAGTAACCTTCAGCAGCGAAATATAAAGAAACAGCATTTAGCGGAAACAACCGGTGAAATGTAGTTGAAAGAGGTAAGAGGAAAAGGAGGATAGGGAGATGAAGAAACTGTCATTGACCGCCGTTCTCGTGATTCTGATGGCAACCTGCGTATGCGCACATGAGGGTTCGCTCGGCCTATTCACCGCGGAAACTGCCTTGGATTGCGATTATAAACCAGCGGCTCCCATAGAGCAGATTACATTGTATTTGGTATACTACAAGAGCGACTCCGGGCCGAACGGCATCACCGCATTCGAGTTTATGCTGGAAATAAGCTCGAATGTTTGGTTCACATCAGCAACATGGCAGCAGGGATTCATCACAAACGGGGCTGTCATGAGCGGGATCTCGGTCGCCTCGCAGGGCTGCTTCGGATCGGGCATGACGTACGCGCCGCTCGGCAATATCAAGGTATTCCTGACAACTCTCGATAACTTCGAAAATCAATACGCGAGGATTGTTCCGGATCCGGGAGCTGAATTTCCACATGTCTATATTTCGATGTGTGATGAGGATCGTACGATGCACGAGGTTCTCGGTGGGTGGTTCTTGTTCAACGAGGGAGCGTGCCTAACGGGGACTGAGACGACGAGCTGGGGCGCAATCAAATCGATATACCGGAACTGATCCAATCACCGGGAGGGAGGCGCCACGAGCTGGGGCGCCTCCCTTTTAATAGTTATCCGAAATGGCGCATAATATATATTATGTTAACCAAGAGAGGCTGCATTCCTTTTTCTATACTACCCAATGCACTACTGTTCTTATGAGATATCTCTTTAAATATGAATCGCTTACGCTGCTGGTTCGCCGCCGTCGGCAACTCACTACAGAACGATATTTACGAGTCGCCCCGGAACAACGATTACCTTACGAATCTTTGTTGCATCGACGAGTGATCTGATACGTTCATCGGATAATGCAATCTCCCGCAAGCGTTCCTCATCACTGT
This sequence comes from uncultured bacterium, assembly GCA_965601905.1. Classification (GTDB taxonomy): domain Bacteria; phylum Krumholzibacteriota; class Krumholzibacteriia; order Krumholzibacteriales; family Krumholzibacteriaceae; genus DATKWS01. The sequence goes on from CBFCXB010000002.1 coordinate 21,113, forward strand.
CATGCTCAACCTCTGCTCGTGATCTTATTTTCCCGTTCACCTGTATCACCAACGTATAGAGGTCGTCGGCGATATAATCACTGTCCGGCTCGGGGATCCTCTGTTTCATGATCGTTTCCTCGAATCCCATGCGTGACCACAATTCCTCGCACAGGTGCGGCGCCATGGGCGCGAGCAGCTTGACAACGGTCACGAACGCATTTCGGAACACCGCCCGGGAATCTTCGCTGCCGGCATGGAATGCCTTATTGTTTTTGATAAACAGGTATATCTCGTTCGTCAATTCCATCAACGCGCTGATAGCCGTGTTGAAATGGAAATCCCCGCCGAGGATGTCACGCTTTACCCGGTGAATGGTCTGCTGTGTCTTTCTGTATAACGAAATTTGTTCTTTATCTGAGGTTATAAGATTTACCGAAATATTGGTATCGGCGACGCTACTGACGATCTCCTCGTGCTTCGAGTAGAGGCGCCAAAGCCTGTTCACGAAGCGATAAGCGCCTTCTACGGCACGATCGTTCCACTCGGCGTCTTTCTCCGGCGGCCCGATGAAAAGGGTGTATAAACGGACCGTATCTGCGCCGTATCGATCGATCAGGGGATCGGGATTGACGACATTCCCGCCCCGTTTCGACATCTTCGCGCCGTTTCGCGTGATCATCCCCTGCGTGAAAAGCCGCTCGAACGGCTCGTCGAATCCGACCAGGCCCTCGCTTTCGAGGAACTTCACGATGAAGCGCGCGTACAGCAGGTGGAGGATCGCGTGCTCGATACCGCCGATATACTGGTCGACGGGGAGCCATCGGTTGGCCCGGGGACCATCGAATGCCCGATCTGAATCGTGCGGCGACACGTATCGGAGAAAGTACCAGCTCGAATCAACAAAGGTGTCCATCGTATCGGTATCGCGCTCGGCCGGACCACCGCATGCCGGACAGGTCGTGTCAACAAATTCCGGCACCCTCTCGAGTGGACTCTTCCCGTCACCCCGCGGCATGAAGTCAACGTCGTCCGGCAGCACGACGGGGAGATCCTCCTCGGGCACCGGTACGGCCCCGCATTTTTCACAGTGTATCATCGGAATCGGCGCACCCCAGTACCGCTGGCGCGAGATAAGCCAATCCTTCAAACGGTAATGCACGGTCCGCTTTGCATAATCCTTGCCGGCGAGATGGTCGGTTATCCGGTCCATGGCGACCCGGCTGGGCAACCCGTCGAACCTCCCGGAATTGACCATTATTCCATCTTCAACGTAGGCGGCGGTGAGCTCTGCCGCTTCCGCGCCCTCGGGTCTTATAACCTCGACAACCGGTATCTCGACAGGCGATTGGTGCACAAACTCGAAGTCTCTCTGATCATGGGCCGGCACACCCATCACCACACCGGTGCCGTACTCCATCAGCACATAGCTGGCGAGGAAGATCGGTATGCGCTCTTCGGCGGCGGGGTTGATTGCGTAGCAACCGGTAAAGAATCCCTCTTTTGTCGCCTCGGCCTTTTCCCGGTCGGACACCTGTACATGCCGGGCGTGCTGTATGAATGCCCTCCCCTCCTCCTCCGTCCCCCCCTCTTGCAGCAAGCGCACGGCGAGCGGGTGGTCGACGGCGATGACGATGAAGGTGGCTCCGAAGATCGTGTCGATCCGCGTCGTGAAACAATCCAGGACGGTATCGCTTCCCTCGAGGGGAAAACCGACTTCGACGCCCTCACTTCTTCCGATCCAGTTACGCTGCATCACCCGCACCCGTTCGGGCCAGTTTTCGAGTTTATCGATGTCTTCGAGAAGCCTGTCGGCGTAGCGCCGGATGCGGAAAAACCACTGTTTGAGATTTCTGGTCTCGACCTCGCTGGAGCATCGCTCGCAATACCCTCCCACGACCTGCTCGTTCGCCAGCACCGTCTTGCACGAGGGACACCAGTTGACGGGCGCCTCCTCTTGGTAGGCGAGACCGGCCCGGTGGAGACGCAGGAAGAGCCATTGCGTCCAGCGGTAATAGTCGGGGCGGCAGGAGGTGACTTCGCGGGACCAGTCGTAGATGACGCCCCACCGGTAGAACTGACGTTTCATGTTGGCAATATTCTGCTCGGTCCACGTGGCGGGGTGGATCGCGTGCTGTATGGCCGCATTCTCGGCCGGGAGTCCGAACGCGTCCCATCCCATCGGGGCCAGCACGTTCTTGCCCTCCATCATCATGATTCTCGCGAGGGCGTCCCCGATAATGTAGTTCCGGCCGTGACCGACATGGAGATCGCCGGAAGGGTAGGGAAACATCATGAGGCAGTAATACTTCTCCTCGGCCCGATCGATATCACACCGGAATATTTCTTCCCAGCGCTCCTGCCACTTCTTTTCCACCTCTTGGAAGGGGAAAACATCACTCATTGAGCTCCATCCTTTGCAACTGCATTACCCGCGAACACAAGAAATGCATCACCTTTGTAAACGAAAAGATACGGTGTATGGGGGAGACACTCAAGAGGATTTGAGCAGCCGGTCCAATTTATCCACGAGCATCTCTCTGGAGAGTGATCCCACGGCCTGATCGACGATCTCCCCGTCTTCGAAGAACAGCAGCATGGGGAGGCTCCGCACGGCATACCGCGATGCCGTCATGTTGCTCTCATTCACATCCACCTTGAAGAACGAAACCTTTCCCGCATACTCGCGTGCCATCTCCCGAAGTACGACGTCGAGCTGTTTGCACGGCGTGCACCAATGTGCCCAGAAATCGACGACGGCCGGCTTACCCGATTCAAGCACCTTATCTCTAAAGTCGCCATCTTTGATTGTACCTACTGTCCCATCCATTGCTTGTCAACTCCATGTTGCATCAACCAAGAATTTGTACATCGCTCATGCCGCCTCACCCAGCCGAAAGCGATCGTCGAGCGGCTTTCCTCTCATCGAATGGAGGATCGCGCCGAAGAGCAACGTTTCGGCCGGAAACGAGGTACTCTTCATTACAAGCTCCGTGATACGGAGATTTTCGAGCCAGAGCATGATCTCCCCGATACTATAGCTACCCGCCTTCCGCTTCAAGTGATCAACGCGGTATCCGCTTCCCCGCAGGCCGAGCTTTACCTTGAAGAGGGTGAGAAAATGCCTGATCAGGTGGTACGTGATGGCAGACGGCTTCTCGGCGCCGGTTTCCAGAATGCGCCAGAGAATCGCGAGAACATCGATATCGGTCCCCGACCCGATCCGTTCGATGAACTCGAACACGGCATGCATCCGGTGACTGCCCAAAACGCGCGCCAGATCCCGGACGGCGACGCGTTCACCCGCGTACAGGAGCGATAATTTTTGGAGTTCGTTCTGGATGTCGAAGAGGTTCTCCCCGACGCTCCGAACGAGCGCGGCGGCGGTACTTCCATCGAGCTCGATCCCCATACGCTTCGCCTTTGCGGACACCCAGCGTTGCACTCCCTTTTCGTGCAACTGCTCGAACTGGATCACCGATCCCGCCGCCTCGACGGCTCTCTCGAGTTTTCTGAAATCGCGCGGCGCGTTTATCTTCCTGCCTCGTTCGTCATGCGTGACGAAGAAGAATACGACGACGCTCGATCCGGCGGGATTTTTACAGTAGTCGACGAGCGGCGCCCAGCTTCCGCGGAGCCGTTCCATCTCCTTGAGCAACAGCACGCGCCGTTCGGCGAGAAATGGGTACGATGCGGCGGTCGAGACGAACGCCTCGATGTCGACCTCGGAGCCGTACGAAACGGTCAGGTTGAAACTGCGCAACTCCTGCGGAACGGCCGCCTCGACGATCCGCGCCGCCATCTCCTCCATGATGAAACGCTCCGGACCCCGGAACAGGTAGACGGGGGCAGGCGCTCCGGTATCCAGATCCTTGAAGAGCCGCCGGTAGTACGCGAGATCGACCTTCATCCTACCACTCCTGAATTGTCGAGCTCAGCATACTTTCGACGATCTCGCGGTATACTTCTTTGAGGGCATGATCGTAATCCCGTTCCGACGTCGTCTCGAGGTAGTAATCTCCCTGGGCCCGTATCGTCTTGTTTTCCCAGATATAGGTATTCTCGAGACGGTTGAAGAGCGAGACCCGGAGTCCGATGACGAGACGGTACTGTTCGGCCTGGATATCTGACTCGCCCGGCATCTTGTTGAACGTGAACGGCACATTCTTGTAATCGACGACACTCCCCTCGAGAATCGCATCCGCCTCACTGTCGGTCACCACTTCGAGGGTGTTGTCCTTGATGATGCCCTCGATGACCTTATCCGTGATCTCGAGCTCTATCTCGGGTTCTGGAGTTTCATTTTTCAGATAAGGTATCGCGATCTTCTTGATATCGCCCGCGGTCCGGCTGCTCGTGCTGTAGTACCCGCACGATGAAAGCGTCACCGCAGCGATCAACCCAAGTGCCACCAGGCGTAACCGTGGCATTATCCTTCCTCTCCCTCGGCTTTGAAATTCTTCAACCGGTATCGTAGCTTGTCGCGGTTGAGGCGGAGCAGCCTCGCCGCCTTGCTCTGGTTCTGATCGGCCTCCCGCATCGCCTTGTTGATAAGCTCATGTTCGATAGTCTGCAAGAGATCTTCAAACTCGACACCCTCACCGGGGAACGGCCGGCTGACGGCCATCTCGAGCGTTTTGGAGATCGAATATTCGCCGGTTGGGCCCGACTCTTCACGTATATTCAAGGGGAGATGCTCCATGCGGAGGATCTCGTCATCCTCCAGCAAAACGATGCGCTCTATCATGTTCTTGAGTTCCCTGATATTCCCCGGCCAGGGGTACGTGAGGATCGCCCTGTACGCCTCCTCGTCGACATCCTTGAAATGCTTGTTGAACTGCTGATTGAAATGGTTCAGGAAGTGCCTGATCAGCAGGTATATATCCTCCCTGCGTTCCCTCAGGGGGGGTATCTGGATCGGAATAACCTTGAGCCGATAGTACAGATCCTCCCGGAAGTGCCTGTCCTGTACGGCGGTTTGGAGGTCCCGGTTGGTGGCCGAGATGATGCGGACGCTTACCTTGATATCCTTGGTGCCCCCGACACGCCGGAAGGTCATCCGCTCGAGTACGCGAAGCAACTTCACCTGGATCGTCATACTCATTTCACCGATTTCATCGAGAAAAAGGGTTCCCTTGTTGGCCAGCTCGAGCAGCCCGGTCTTCTGCACCTTGGCATCGGTGAACGCGCCCTTCTCGTGCCCGAACAACTCGCTCTCGAGCAGTTCCTCGGGGAGTGATGCGCAGTTGATCTCGAGAAACGGCTTGTCGAAGCGGGGGCTGTACTTGTGGATCATATTCGCGATCATTTCCTTGCCGGTACCGCTCTCACCCTGAATCAGAACCGTTGTCGTATCGCTCTTCGCCACCGTTTGCACCATTTCGTATATCTTCTTCATCTGGGGACTCTCGCCGGGAATGTAGTTCTCGTTGAAGTCGAGCTTCACGCGCCGGCGTAGCTGGAACAGTTCCCTCGTGAGTTTCCGGGATTCCAATCCCTTCTGGATCGTCAGAAGGAGCTGCTCGAGGTTCACCGGCTTGCTGACGAAATCGAAGGCGCCCTTCTTTATGGCGGAAACGGCTGTCTCGATATCACCGAATGCGGTGAGCATGATCACGCATATCTCCGGTCTCATCTCTTTCACCTGCCGGAGAACCTCGATGCCGTTGATATCCGGCAGTTTCAGATCGAGAAGAACGAGATCGGGAAGTTCCTTTATCGCGCGCTCGATCGCCTCCTCCCCCGTGGCCGCCGTGATCGCCTCGTACCCCTCATCGCGGAGCGTTTTCTCGAGAAAAAGTCGTATCGTATCCTCGTCGTCAACCAGTAGAACGACCGGCTTCAATTTCGTCCCCCTTCTTGATACGCCCGATCGGCAGGTATACGCGAAGCGCCGCCCCTCGTTCCTGCTCGGCCGGAATTGTTATTCTTCCCTGATGGTGTTGGATTATGTTATGCGTTATGAAGAGACCGAGCCCCGTTCCTCCCTTCTTCCTCGAGTAGAACGGCTCGAAGATCTTTTCACGATCACCGTCATCGATGCCGTCTCCGCTGTCGCTCACCTCGACGCAAATCATGGTGCGATCCTTTTCACGTATAACCTCCACATCACCGCCCTCGTAAACATATGCATCTACCCGCACCGTACCCTCTTTCGGGACAGCTTCAACTGCATTCTTTATGAGGTTGATCATCACCTGTACGATCTGGTCCGGATCAACCTCTATAAGCGGGAGATTATCGGCAATATCCACATGAAAATCAATCTTCTTTTCATTCATCAATTCCATCAATGACTTAGAGGCGCGATCGACAATATCGGTCACTTTGACTTCCTGGTACAACAGGTCGCGTGGCTTGGCGACCTTGAAAAGATCTGTAATAATACGATTGAGACGCTCGACCTCGTTCAGAATGAACGAGATATTCTCATGCTGGGCATCGGGAAGGGAACGGTCCCTGTTCAGGTACTGGATGCCCGCGGCGATGCCGGTGAGCGGATTCCGGATTTCGTGCGCCACGGCCGAGGTGAATCTGCCGAGAACCGCCAGCCGGTCGAGGTGCCGTATCTCGTTCTCCATGCGTTTGATATCGCTCAGATCGACGAACTCGATGATCGCGCCCTGCAGCCGGCTATTGTCCCCGACGAGTCTCGATACGTTCATTCGTATCGGCACGTGGAGTCCGTCCGACCGCTTGAGGTACGCCTCGTAGTACCTGAGTGGCATATCCTCTTGCAATACGCGGAGAAGGAGAGAGCGCGCACCGTCGCCGGACTCCTCGATGATGAGTTGTTCTATGCTCGTCCCGGTCAACTCATCCTCATCCAGAGCGCTCGTCTCGCGCGCGGACCTGTTCGCGAGGGTCACCTCTCCCTCGAGATCAACGACAAATAAACCGTTTATCATGCCCTCGATCACCTTTTCCCGGAATATTTCCTCCCGCCGGAGCTCCTGGTAGAGCATCCAGTTCTCGATGTTCGAGCTGATGAGCGTGCCCAGCGTCTCCATCGTCACCTGATCGATATTGGTCAACGGAGTTGCACGGTAGCCGTCCGTAACGACAAGCGCGCCGAGCACCGGAATGTTTGGACAGACGAGGCATTCCTCCTTCCTGAGCATGATCTCGTCGAAACCGGAATTTTGACCGTTTGCGAGCTTCCTAATAGCGCATTCGTTTTTTTGCGAGCACAGCACCTCATCCACCGATTTCATGAGCGGAACGCATATGTACGATGTCATGGTGCTGCCGGGAAAGAGCGGTTCCCCACCGACCTCCATGAGGGGATGCATGGCGACATCCTTTATCAGAAAGGGCTTCTGCGAGATGAACGAATTGTAGAGGGCGCCGTCGAGATCTGTAAAATCGATGCTGACGGTCCGGCGGATGACATTGGCCGCTCGTTCGATGCTCACAACGGCCTGGAAGGTTTTCAATTTCTTGCGTAGGATTATGAACGCGACCTCTTTGTACCCGACACCATGGATCAGGTACTCGAAAACGGAGTTGATCAGTTTCTTTTCGTCCAGCGAACTGACAATGCTCCGCCCGATCTCCTTGAGGCTCAGAAGCTGGATATTCTTCTCGACCATCTTGAAGAGCGAGCGCTCGAGATCGGTCAGCAGGGTGAGTATCATCCGATAAAATACATCGCCCTCGGTTCCCCGCACCGTGTCGCCAATCACCACCCCTTCGCTCTTGAGGGAGGTCAGTCGCTTCTGGATCATCTCGATCTTTTTCGCGTAATCGATCATTCGCCGCCGCACGATGAACGCCGTCACGGCTATCCCAATGGGAATAATAATCCACAGAGGGAGAAACGGCGATAGCGCCAGCAGCAACGTATAGATGGCGGCGAGCAGTATGTAGTACATGAATCGACGCATATTATCACCCGCTTGAAGTGTACGGCCAGTGGGGTTTCAGGTCAAGATATTACAGTGTCTAAGCGGGTTGCCGCGGTGCGTCGGGAAAACGGGGAGATTTTAGCAGGCGCCCTTTCCGGTCAGGACGACGTAGAACGTTTTCAGAATGATCTGAAGCTCTTGGATGAAAGAGAGGCGTGAGATGTACCTGAGGTCATAGAGGAGTCTCCGGCGCATGTGATCGACGGTTTTCGTGTAGCCACTCTCTACCTGCGCGAGACCGGTGATGCCGGGTTTCACGCATAGACGCAGATCGAATTCAGGTAGCTCATGCTTGTATTTGCTGATGAAGAACGAGCGCTCCGGCCGCGGGCCGATTATACTCATATCCCCGTATATCACATTCAAGAACTGGGGTATCTCGTCTATCCGCGCCCTGCGCATCAAGCGTCCTACATGGGTGATGCGTGGATCATTATCGCTCGCCAGGACCGGCCCGTCCTTTTCCGAACCCAGCTTCATCGTTCGGAGCTTGATAATATTGAACGGCTTTCCGGGAGATATCTTTTTTCTGCGATCGGTGCCCGCTCTCCTGTCCGTACTGTTCCTGATGCTCTTCGATAGCGCGCGGCGATCGTTTCGGCGCCGGTTGATACCGATTCTCTCCTGCTGGTAGAAAGCGGGACCGGGAGATTCGAGTTTTATGATTATCGCGGCGATGAGTATCACCGGCGCGAGTAGAATGAGCGCGATACCAGAGAGTATAATGTCAAATCCGCGTTTCAGTTGCATGATCTGCGTCAATCTATCGGTATGCATACTATCGGCATGCATATACCGGACGGCTTGGCCGAGCCAGGAGATCTCATCCTGCTGGGGCTGAAAATACGGTTGATATGCCTGCTGCGCTCCTCCGTCGTAGAGCGCCGTGCGGTTGAATATTTGCCTACTCCTGCCCCTGATGACCATTTCTCCCGAGTTCAATCGAATACAATTACCCTCTATTTAATCTCATTACCGAGCAATAATCATACCTTATCAAGAATTATTAGCGACACCTAACAACACGATCCCCGTTTCATTTGTAACCAGCCATATTTATTTAACTTAAATAACCCATGGGAAATAATTCGGGCATGCTGCGCCGTTACAGCTGGGCCAATCCATAATGTATTGTGGGGAAAACTCCCCAAACAATATTACTAATTTCTTTATTTATTGAGCCTTACGCGTTATTTATAATGTATATTACCTACTGAACTGTTGTAACTTCATTGCTACGAGAGAGTTTACCGCCTTTATCAAATACGTATACTCTATAATAATAGTTAAAACTGCCCAGGTCGAGACCCGTATCGTCATAGTATGTAACCTCGCGATCGTTTATTGTTTCCACGAGCGTCGACTGCGTTGTAACTCCCGGAGCGGTCTCGCGATATATACGGTATTCCTGGAAATCGGTATTTCCGTTCACGCTCCACGTCAAGGTAACGCGATTGTTCCCCACCGACGACAACTCGTCGAGGGTCACCGGTGTAGGATAGGCATCATGCGTCTGAGCGGCCAGCTCATCGCTACCGGCGGATTCATCGAGATCGTTTACTACATAGATCTTGTAGAAATATGTTTCTCCCTCATCGAGGCCGCCGTCCGGATAGGCTGTCTGGTCGATATTGTACAGCTTCTGCACGAGGAGAGCCGGATCGTCACTGACTCCCGTCTCCTTATCGCGATAGATCGCGTAGTATGCGAAATGCTCCTCGGTCGAGGCGATCCACCTGATCGTGATGCTTGCCACGGTCGAGTCCTGAACGCCGATCAGCGTGACCGGATCGGGGGGATCGGTAAGTGAAACGGTATAATCCGTCTCGTAGATCGGTGCCTCGTTCCCGGCGCGATCGATAAAAAAGCCCGCGAGGGTGAGATCGGTGCCGCGTACCCCAGTGGGGAAGGTGAAATCGGTCCCATACACGCCATCCGAGGACGTCTCGTCCCCTCCCCTCCCATCGTCGGCAAGGTAGATCGGCGTGTCGTAGCTCTCCACCATGATCCACGCCTCACCGGAGGATTCATTGTCGTCGACATGCATTACGAGTTGGACCGTTGCCCCCGGACTGTAGCGATACGGTTGTGGCGAGAGCGAGACGCCGGTGATCTCCGCATGGGTATCGAGCCCGATCGCATCGCTCATGACCGGCGATTCCGCACCGTTCTCGTCGCGGAAGCGGGCGTATACGGTTTTGACGCCGTCTTCCTCGGTAAGGGTCCATACCCGATTGAAACGGTACGTCTCCCACGCACCGCCTGTAAATGTGGGATCATTCGCGATCATCATCAGGGCGGTCGTGACCGGAGCGCTCAGTTGAAGGGTAACCGCCCGTGAACCGGTATACTCCTCACCGTCGTTGATGATAATTGAATAGGCGGTGGGAACGGCTTCTATCTCCTCGGATCGATCGCCCTCGACGCCGTCCGCCCCAGCTGCGGACACCGAGTAGTAGTATGACCTGCCGCTGCGCACATTGCTATCGATATAGAAGGTGTCAACCGTTTCGGCAAGCCGGGCGGGGCGCTGCTCCTCGCTCGTTCTGCGGTACAGATGGTAGCTGCTCGCTCCTGCCGCCTCACGCCAGGTGAGAAGGATCAACCCATCGTCGACCTGCGCGGCGAGATCGTTCGGTGCCGGTATTCCCTCCGTTTCGAGATCGAGCGGAACCTCTTCTATGTCTTCCAGGCAGCCATACCCCAGGCCGAGTACCATGAGTGCGAGGGCCAGTAGCATCATTCTCTTCATCGAGCACACCTCCGTATATCAGACCCTCACCACGAGGGCGCAGCCGCTCCCGCTGATATCGAGTGCGTAACGATCAGGAACAGGTGGAAGTTCGGCGGGAAACAGGGTATCGAGGAGGCTGAGGCCCCATAGTCCCGCCAACGCGATGCAGGCGGCATCCCTGCGACGCCTCTCCTTCCGGGCGCTATCCCAGATGGCGGACGCTTCGTCTCTGTACCGTATCTTGTCCTCGATCGTCGATGCCGCTAGAAACCTGTCCACCGCGACGTCGTATCGAATCGTTTCTTGATTGTATCGGTTGTGGAAATCGAGGGCAAGCAGCCCCGAAACGACGCTCATTGAGGAAAGGAGAACGCCGCGCGTTGTTTTACCCTGGTAGAACTGTCCCCGTCCCGGGTGAATAAGTGAATGGATAAATGCCTTCGGCCTCGTCGCCCGTGCCGGGACGACTTCAACGACACTTCCCTCCGCATCGGATCGCATGCGCGGAGGACCGCAGGCTATCCAGGGTTCGAGGAGCTGGAATCCGTAAAGGTACGCGGAGAGGCAAATGAGCCGTTTGCGATGCTGGTTCTGTGCATTCACATCCCGTGAGGCCACATGAGCCGCCTCCTGAATGCGTCGCCGGTCCTCCAGCGTTTCGGCTTCCCGCAAGAGACCGTCCAGGACCTCGAGACGGTCTTCAAGATGGCGATACTCCTGATCCTCATCGTACAATATATAGAGGGAAGCGGCGAGCGAGAGGCCGTCGGTGAATCCGACAGCGGAATGATCCGCGTACGCCGATCCCCATCCGGGTACGAGCGCGTTTCTCAAGGCGGTCCGGATCCTGATACCCCCGAAACGCGGCCGACCGGCGCCGTCGATTGAGAACGTGCCGATCCTCCGCTCGAAACCGTATCCCTCGATTGTTGCACGATAGGGCTTTTTGTACTCCAGATCGCATATGGTGAACGGTAGCACGCCGTTGATGCTGTACTCACGCTTCAGCTGCAGATGAACGTTTTTCTCCGTTCCGGCGAAATGTATGCAAAACGAATCGACATCATCCGCGAATGCCGGCCTAGCCGGCACGGCAACTGCGGCAATAATCGTCAATACGACAAACCAGTGTTTGGCATCCACGCGAAACCCTTCCGTCGATATCCCATGCACGGAGATCACTCCCGATACTACGAGCGGGCTCACCCGCTCGAATGCTCCTCTTCCTCCTTGTACCCATAGTACCGATAATCGTAGTAATATGGCAAAACCTCTGAGAGGTTGTTCACCACCGTACCGATGAGATTCGCGTCGGCATCGAGTAGTATGTTCTTCGCCCTCAGTGCCACGTTGCGCGGCGTCATGCCGGCGAGGAGAACCAGTATAACCCCATCGACCTCGCTGGCGATCAGCATCGGGTCGCTCACCGGTATGATCGGTGCACTGTCGACGATCACGATATCATAGTAAAATTTTATCTTCTCGAATATCTCGGAGATAATGTCTCCCTCGAACAGGTGCGCGGGTGAGTGCACCCTTCTACCGCTCGGTATCACCTTGAGATTCTCGATGGGAGTATCCTTGACGACGTCAAGGGGATCTTTTTTTCCCTCGAGACATTCGAGAAGCCCCGGTTCCTGGGGAACCTGGAATATCTGGTGCACCCGGGGGCGGCGCAGATCGGCATCAACCACGAGTGATTTCTTTCCGCGGAACCGGGCCACGGTCAGAGCGAGGTGGGATGCGACCGTGCTCTTCCCTTCCCCGCGGTGTGCGCTGGTGACAAGAAAGCTGCGCATCTTGCCTTTGCCTTGAACGTGGCGTATGTTCGAATAGAGCCTCCGCATTTCTGTAGCGATCGGACTCTCTTGGTCGAATACCTCGTAAATCGATTTTCTCTCCATACCACTCCATCACCATTGTGCCGGTTATTTTTCGTGCAGCTCCACGCCGATGCTTGTCGCCTTGAGGCTTCTTGCGTAGATGTACAGCGCACCGCTCACGATTGAAACGAACAGGAACAGCCCCACGATCCAAAGCAGCACCATCTTGCCTTGTCTCTTCTTTTCCCAGGCGAAGCGCGAGACGGTTTTGGGAACCGTGCCCAGCACGGGTATCTTCAGCACGCGTTCGACCTCATCGACGGACCGGAACGAGTCGTCCATGTACTCGGTAATCAGGATAGCGCCGAGGCCGCTGGCGATTCCAAAAAGTAAGGCGAGCAGGATAATCTTGACTTTATCCGGTTCCACCGGTGCGAAGGCCCGTTCAGCCTTCTCGACGATGCTGATGCGAACCCCGAGATTGGTGCTCTGAACGGCCTCCGAGATCTGCGCCGATGTTTTCGATTCGAGAAAGGTCTGGTATATCGCACGGTTCGTTTCGACCTCGTGCGTCAGACGGCTGAACTCCCGTTCCAGCATCGGCTGGCTCTCCATGTCCTGTTTGAACTGATCGATGTAGACCTGGAGCCTGCGCTCGCGGAACCGTTGGTAATCGATGAGGTAGCGCTGCATATAGTATTCCGTTATCAGGGGGCGGAGCTCCGCCGAGAATTCCTCGTACTCATCGTCGACGATGACCCCTATCCGCCGCCAGAGTTCTTCCCAGAGGATCGTCAAATCCGTATCCTCGCCGGGCGCCTGATCCGTTCCGATCTCTTCGAGAAGTCTCTCCTCTCCGAGTGCGAAAATCCGGTTCTCGTGCGTATTGGCCGTTTCGTCGCCTGCGATTCGATCGGTCGACGGAATGAGCCCGAAAACCGACTGCAGGCGCTCCCTGACACGCTTGAGAGAGATCTCGCTGTTACCGATCTGCGCGCTGATCGAACGCTTGCGCGCCTCCGCGACGTGAATATTGCCCGAGTTGACAGGATTGCTCTCTACATTGGTTTCCATCATCTCGTGCCGCACGCGGGCAAGCTCCTTTTCGGAGGTTTCAAGTTTTTCCTTGTATATCGCGAGCTGTTCATCACTGAAGGCGCCGGCCTGACGCAGGCCCATCACCTGCTCCTGTTTCACCATCTCGATATACTTCTCGCTGATGCGGCCCGCGAGGATGTAGGCGTTGGATGGATCGGTGTCGAACACACTCACGCGGAAAAAGCCGGGCATCTTGTTCTGTATGCCGATCTTCGCACGCAACAGCCCGACGAGACGGCGTATGACAAGCTCCTCGACCGGTATACCCGCCACCGTCTCTCCGGCCTCACCGATGGCTTGACGTGTTTTGTACAAATTGTGCATGTTGAGATCCCTCACGACCTGCTCGAGGAACGTGCGGCTCATGAGCTTTGTCTCGATCATGGCGCGGTACCGCTGATCTCGCAATCTGTCCCGTTCATCGACCGCCGTAACATATCTGCCCATCGTGCGCGAGAGTATGTTCTGATCCTCGACGGATAGCAGTGTGAAGGATTCATAGACCGGCGTTATCTGTTTCACGCCGAAAGCGGCGATGACGATCGAGAGAACGACGGGCACCAAAAAATAGTACTTTTTCCGCCACAGGATCTTCCCGTAGGTCTGGAGATCGAGCTTCCTCTCCTCTTCCTCGGGTACAATCTTGCGGACCTTTTCCAACTCCAATACCTTACTACCGGACACTAATGGCGGTGAA
>CBFCXB010000003.1:0-31119 GCA_965601905.1 uncultured bacterium
CTCTGCATGTATGCCGTGCGTTCTCCCCACCATCGGCGTGGAGCGATACTGGAGGGCCTTCCGCTTGAGGACGGTCCTGAACTTTTTCAGCTTGCCGAGAATGATAATGCCGGCGGCACGCATCTGGCAGGCGAGCGCCGTATCGAGCAGATCCGAGCTCGTCATCCCCAGGTGGAGGTAGCGTCCCGAGGGACCGATGCGATTCGACATATCGGTGAGAAACGCGATGACATCGTGTCGCGTCGTGCGCTCTATTTTCTGGATGCTCGAAATGGAGTAACCGGCACGCGAGCGTATCTCCCCGGCCGCCTTCTTCGGAATCAGACCGTACCGAGCCATTCCCTCGCAGTAGAGAACCTCTATCTCACACCACAGATCGTACTTGTACCCGTCCGACCATATGCGTGCGATCTCGGGCAGTGCATAACGCTCAATCAACAACTACCTCCTTGACGTAGGTGTGAATGACGGCATCCCCCTCCGCGAGGAACGCTCACATTCCACTCCGCGGACCGGGCAATCCCGCACGCCGTCCGCCTGTTATGCCCGCTCGATCCGCTCGGCAAGCAGAAGCTCCAGGTTGAGGGTTTTATCCCCCCGCAAGACCACGATCCGGATCGTATCCCCGACCCGCTTGCCGAATATCAGCCTGTTCGCCTGGTTGAGGCCCTGGATCCGCACATCGTTGACCTCGACGATGACATCCCCCACCTCAAGACCCGCGGCCGCTGCCGGGCTGTCACGCTCGACCCGCTGGACGTACAGCCCGCGGTTGTACGCGATGTTCAGCCGGGCCGCAAGCTCTTCGCTGAGCTCCGTAACCACGAGGCCGGTCCAGACATTCCGCACGTTTCCGAAGCGCATGATCTCCTCGACGACCATCCGGGCGGTGTTGCTCGGAATCGCAAATCCCATTCCCAGGCTGTTCTGGCTGGCCGTCGAAAAGATGAAGGTATTGACGCCGACGACCTCTCCGCGACCCGAGACGAGCGGCCCGCCGCTGTTCCCGGGATTGATCGCCGCATCGGTCTGGATCATGTTCTTGAATATCGCCCGCATCTCGTCATCCGGTTTGATATCGCGGTGAAGGGCGCTGATCACGCCCGCCGTCACGGTGGGTTGGGTATCGTTGAAGAGTGTTGGAAAGGGACTGCCGATGGCGATCACGGTCTGCCCGATGTAGAGATTGTCGGAATTCCCGAGGACGGCATAGGGAAAATTGCTCCCTTCGATCTTGAGCAGCGCGAGATCGTACTGGGGGGATGCGCCGACCAGCGTCGCCGCCACCTCGGTGCTGTCGGTCATCATGACGAACATCTCCTCCGCGTCGCTGATAACGTGTTCGTTGGTCAGGATGTACCCGTTCGAATCGATGATCAAACCTGATCCGAGGATCGGGTACTTCTTGCGGACGCGGGCAGGCATGCGGCCGGAGTACTGCAAAAACCACTCGAGCGTGCTGCGCGGCTGCGCATAGACGATCTCGGTCCGGTATGCGGTGACCGAGACGACGGCCGGGGTGACGGCCTGCATCGCGGCGGCGACGGGACTCCCCTCTATGAGGCTGTTCGCCAGGCTCGAATCGACGCTCGAGAGGGGCAGCAGCTGCTCCCGCTCCGTCGCCCGCCGCACTATGACGATCGATACGATGAAGAGAGCGATCGAGAGGCCGAACAGCGTCCCCAAAACATAGGGTAACAGCGCGGACCATTTCGATTCAAACGGTCTCATTGCAGGTCACCTCGAAATATCACGTTACGACTGCCGGAAACGGATGATCCGGCAGCCCGACGGCGGTCACTACTTGTCGACCTTCTCCCAATCGGCAAGAAACTTCTTGATACCGACATCGGTCAGTGGGTGCTTGATCAACTGCTCGATCACCTTGAATGGAATCGTGCATACATGCGCCCCCATCAGCGCGGCTTCGTAGACGTGCTGGGCGTGCCGCACGCTCGAGACGATGATCTGGGTTTCGAAGTCGTAGTTTTCGTAGATCGTGAGGATCTCCCGTACCAGCTCCATCCCGGGATTGCCGACATCGTCGATACGCCCGACGAACGGGCTCACGTACGTGGCGCCCGCCTTCGCGACGATAAGCGCCTGGTTCGCCGAGAAGTTAAGGGTCGCGTTTGTCTGGATCCCCTCGCTCTTGAACATGCCGAGCGCCTTGACCCCCTCACGGATGCACGGGACTTTGATGATGATGTTATCGGCGATCTTGCAGAGTTCCTTTCCCTCCTTGACCATCCCCTCGGCGTCGAGGGCGACCACTTCGGCGCTCACGGGACCGTGTACGATATCACAGATCTTCTTGAGCGTGTCCCTGAAGGTCCCCTTTCCCGCTTCCCGTGAAAGCAGGGTCGGATTGGTCGTAACGCCGTCGAGTACGCCGAGGGAGGCTGCCTCTCGTATCTCGTCGACGTTCGCCGTGTCGATGAAGAACTTCATGTATCCTCCTCTGTTACTCACCCACGGAAGCCTCGAGCACGAAATGGGAGACCGTAGTATAGAATAATATCGCCCGGTTCTCAAACTATTTCATATTATTTATACACGAAGCGGCGGGGCGGATTCCATGGCCTTGAGGAGGTTACCTTATTGCTCGAGGTGCTCAACAAAGGCGAGCCTGTTGCATTTCAAACTTGAATCCAAGCCGTATTGTAACAATAATCGATCCTGAGTCTTACAGATTTTTCGAGAATGCTGGGTTCTTCAATCTGATGAGGAATCGTTCGCAATCAGCGCGGAGATGAAAACCAAGATGCATCCAAAAAGGATATTACGGAGGCGGGCTACCTTCTTCATTGCCGCTACCCCTCTCTTTCATTGAAGACTTGATCTTCCCCCAGGTGGACTGCTCGATCGCTGTTATGCAATTCACGGGATAGTATCCTATTCTAATCCCATTGCAGCACGCAGGCACGTTCGCCTCCGCGCACGGCGATCCCTGCTGCAGGTAATAATTGTCGCTGCCGTACTCGCCGCAGAAAAGCGGATCAACTGACATGTTTCCGCTGATGCCAATTAAGCTGCTGATCGTTCCGCAATAATCCGATCCCGTTGGCCAGTTGCTCCAGATATTGTTGCATTCAAACACTAGACTATCAATGTCAATCGAACAATCAACTCCCCCACAATAATCAATCGGTGCCGCATTGTAGCAGATGAGGTTATATTTAATAATAGGCTTTGAATTTCCACCAACCACTAATCCTGCTGAACTGACCGTAGCCCTATTGGCCACAATAGTGTTACTCATAATGACTGGCGAGCTGTTCTGAATAAGTATTCCTCCACCGACAAAGGCACCGTTAGTGAATATCAGATTGTTTATGATACTCGGAGACGGATAGCCTCTGATGAATATTCCTCCTCCATTGGCACACCAATTTTCCTGGATTCTATTATTCATGACTAATACATTTGATTGCCCAATAAGTAGCCCACCTCCTCTGCTGGCCCAATCACAATTACCACGCCGTATCATAAATCCGATTATCGAACAATCTGTGGCATTTTCCACCCGTATTACATTCTCCCCGCTTATCGGAGATCCCATATGATTGATGATTGTTTCCTCAGGGCCCGCTTCACTGATTACATGAACCGATTTATCTATATAAATAGTGCCCTCATAGTATGATACCGGGGCAACGAGAACGGTGTCGCCGGGCCCGGCAGAGATTACACCTCCATTTATGCTGATTGCATCTCCGGTCCCGTCTTGTCTTACATGCCACGTTTTCGCAAGGACGTTTGTAAAACAAAAAAATGCGGTTGCCATAATTACGTTCGCTAAACTTAACTTTCTCATATTGAGTATTCCGTGTAAGAGTTTCCCCTATCTATTGATCATTTTATTTCGCTATACCTTATCCGTCAAGTCATATTGAGATGTTCGGGGGACTGATCTTCCCCCAGGGGGACTGATCTATCGCCGTCGCGCAATTCACCGGATAACATCCTATTCTGATCCCATTGCAGCACGCAGGCACGTTCGTCTCCGCACCATATGGTCACTGTTAACCTCAATCCGTCATTCTTTCGGAGGTTAATTTTTGGCCGGGCGCCGGGACGGGGGCGCTCCGGCTCAAACAGTCCTCACGCACCGGCACATAAACGGTATATCTCGATAGATCACAGGCGGTGGTGTGCCGGTGCGCTGCGGAACTCGCCGTCGGCCGCCGTCCCTGCGCGCCCGGCCGGTGTTTCTATTGCGACTTTTTTGACGGATCGAGGTTAACCTTGATCAGATAAAATTCCGCTGTCGATATATAGCTTCGGCGGCGGGGATAGCGGCGGGATTTACCGGCGAGGGTAATTCCACGATCTTACGCATGGATGTCAATGGCCGGGGCACCGCTGGAGGGTATCGTCAGTACGAAACGGCCTTGAGATACAGCGCGTACGGCTGTAGCGTCGGCCCGGCCCGTGAGCGATCCCGCTCGGCGATGATCTCCCCCATGTGCCACGGCTTGCCCCTGCCGATCTCGAGCGCCGTTCCGGCAACGATGCGGACCATGTGGTGCAGGAAATGATCCGCCTCGATCTCGAGAATGAGAAGCGGCGGCAACTCTACGAGTTCCGCTCTGACGACGGTGCAGTTCTTGGTCGCGCAGTCGTCGGTGGACGAGGCGAACGATGTGAAATCGTGCTCTCCGCGGAGCGACGCGAGCGCCGCGCGCATCGCGCCGGTGTCGAGCTCACCCTGCACGTGATAGAAACGCCGGCGCCACAGGGCCGTCGACCGCCGTATGAAGATGTACTGGTACGTGCGGCTCCGGGCATCGAATCGGGCGTTGAAATGCGGGCTGACTTCTTTGATGTCCCTCACGCGTATATCCGGCGGGAGTTTGGCGTTTACCGCCCGCAGCAGCACCGCCGGGGTGTGCTTCGTGTCGAGGCGTACACTGGCCACCTGGCCCGCCGCGTGCACACCGGCATCGGTCCGCCCCGCCCCAACGATATGCACCGGACCCTCGGCCAGCTCATCGAAAACACGGTACAGCTCTCCCTGCACGGTGCGCCGGTCGGGCTGCACCTGCCAGCCGTGGTAGTCGGCGCCGTCATACTCGATCGTGAGTTTCAATGTTATCCGAGGCATGTTCACCGCACCAAAACGTCCTATCGCATCAATACCATCTTTTTCGAGACAGCGGTCTTTCCGGCCGAGAGACGGTACCAGTATATCCCCGATGGGAGCATATTCCCACGGCAATCCCACCCGTCCCATCGCACCTCGTGGCGGCCGCGCAGCTCCTCACGGTCGATGAGCCGCGCGACGGGCCTGCCGTCGACGGCATATATGGAGAGCGCGACATGGCACCGCTCCGGCAGGTCGTACGCGATCGCCGTCGAGGGATTGAATGGATTGGGATAGTTCTGGTGGAGGGTCAGCGGAACCGCGGGGAGCGTCACCGGCCCCGTCTCGAACAGGACGCGGCGCGTCGGTCCTTCGATAATATCGATGCGGTAGCGGTAGATTCCACCCGTTTCCACGTCCCGGTCGGTATACTGGAACAGCAGGCCGTCCCGTACGATTCCATCCGCCGGAAGCTGCTCGAAGCCGATCCCCGCGCCATGCCCGCGCATCACGGCGAACCGGGGCGTCGTCTCCGTGTGCGCGAGTTCCCATTCCAATGTGATTGCTGGCCCGGCATGCGAGGCTCTGTACCATTTCAATGCGGCGGCGACCACTTCCCCCTCGGCGCTGACCCGCTGCGCATAGATATATCCGTAGCCCGACGACAGGCTGTTATCCTGCCAGGTTACGATCGCACCGGCGCGCCCGTCCGAGGCCAACCGGGTATAGAAATAGTCGTACGTTTCGCTGCTGCCGACGAGCACACCGTCCGTATCCCACAGCGCGGCGCCCGCCGCATCGACCCGCTGCGTATAGACGGCGGTGCCGCCGAGGCGGATATCCTCCCAAGCGACGATCGCACCCCCCGCACCGTCCGCAATGACGTTCACCTCGCGCTGGTAGGTCGGCTCGGTGCAGATCGGAACGCCGAGGGCCGGCCACAGTGTGTCCCCGTCCGCATCGATCCGCTGCGCGTAGATATCCTTTTCGCCGTCCCGGTTGTCCAGCCACACGATGATCGCCCCGCCGGCATCGTCCGGCACGATCTTCGGGTATGTCTTGGCGCTGTACGCGGTGCTCACGACATTGCCATGCGCGTGCCACAGCGTATCGCCGGTCGCGTCGAGCCGCTGCGCGTAGAGCCCGTAACCGGGACTGCGCCGGTCATCCCACGTGGCGATCACCCCTCCCGCACCGTCGCCGATGAGCTGCGGGTTCCACTGATCGCCCGGCAGATCGCAGACGGCAGCACCCGTCGCGCCCCACACCGCATCACCGTCCGCGTCGATGCGCTGCGCGAAGACATCGATACCGGCCGGTGCCAGTTCATGCCACACGACAATCGCGCCGCTGGCGCCATCGGAGGTGATGTCCGGATACTCCGCCTTGTTCGCGCTCGCCGAGCAGGGCATGCCGTTTCCCCGCCAGAGGGTGTCGCCGTCCGCACTGACACGCTGGACATGCACGCTCGGCCGTCCGCCGTCGAACCAGGTGATCACGGCGCCCCCGGCGCCACACGGCGCAAGCCGGGGGCATTGGTTGTCCTTACCGGGCGTCACGCAGATGCACACACCGCGCTCGTCCCACAGGACGGCGCCGTTCGAATCAATGCGCTGGACGTAGATCATGTTGTTACTCTCGTCATTCTCCCATACGACGACGGCGCCACCGGCGCCGTCGGACATTACCTGGGAATCCGTCTGGCCGTCATCGGTCGAGTCGTAGACGATCGCACCGTCTGCCGTCCACAGAAGGTCGCCGTCGGGACCGATCCGCTGCGCGAAGATCGTCCCGATATTGAACGATTTGGTATAATGCCACGTCACGATCACGCCCCCTGCCCCATCTACCGTGATCGCGGGATCGCCGCCCCGGCGGGCGCTCACGACGAGGCCGCCGTCAATCCATTGCGTGCGGCCCGGCGCGGAATGGATTGTGAAGGCCAAGAGAACAACCAATAAGACATGAAACCGATATCTCATCGTTGTATGCACCCCCCGTTACTTGCAGCTCCGCCGGGCGATCACTCAATACGGCAGGTCCGTTTTCAGCGTATCGCCGTCCCACCGCTCGAGCCTGAACTGTTCGGGCCGGGCACGGATCACCTCGCGGAGCCACTCCTCGGGGTACCCCTCCTCCTGCGGGCGGTGGTTCTCGTCCTGGACGTACCCGTCGTTGTACTTCTGGATGAGAAACTCGCCGAGCCCGCGCCAGCGGTCGACGACGCGCTCGGCATGGCTGATGGAATAATCGGTGAGGTACGTGATCACAAGCGCCGGATCTTTCTTGTTCAATTCAAGGGCCGTTTTCTCGATGACGGGCTGGAGAGTGATGAGATTCCCCTCGAGCTCGGCCTGGACTTTCTGGATATCCTCGCGCATATAGGAATATTTCAGATTGGCGAAATTCGCCACGAAATTGAAGACCCACCAGGCGGAATCCCATGAGAACGTACCCATTTCCCCCCGCGCATATGAAGGCGGCACCTCATTGATCCCGCAGTAGAGCGGTACGTAACAGGTGAAGTAGGTATCGTCGACGCCGTACCAGAGCACGCCCCCGATCGGATCGGGCATCCCCCGGCGCGACTGCGACACGAACGAGAATCCGCTCTGCTGGGTCGAGATCGGCCGCTCCCACGTGTAGTCGACATCGTCGATGTTCCAGTTCATCGGACGCCAGCGATTCGGCGTGCCGTAGGGACCGGCGTCCAGCCCCTTCGTCATGTCGTACGGCGTTCCCTCGTAGTGGTCGCGCATGATGTCGAAGACATCCCGGAGCGAGAGCTTCTCGTCCGGCTCTATCCACAGCGGGTACGGCGCGGCCCCATTCACACCGCGGTGATAGTCGACCGGCCAGTCGCGCGAGGGTGCAGCGCGGCGGAACATGCTCCAGACTCGCGTCGCCGTGTAGCGCAGCTTCTGCGGCGAGGCGGGGCAGTACGTCTTCTGGAAGTTGAACGGCTCGCCCGAATCGGGATCGTAGTACCCCTTCTCGATCGCGAAATCGATGACATTCTCCGAATAGAGACAGTTATCGGGATCGTCCAGCGGGAACTCCCCGATGCGGGCCATGTTGGCGTGCGCGCACACCATGCCGTCGGGGATCCGCACGGCCACCCAGTTGGCCCCCTTCCCGCCGGGGCCGGAGCCGATGATCTCGAGGAGCCAGGCTTCCTCGGGATCGCCGATCGAGATCGATTCCCCCTCGCTCCGGTAGCCGTACTCGTCGACGAGTCCGGTGATGACCGCTATCGCCTCGCGCGCCGTCCCGGCCCGCTGGAGCGCCAGCCGCATCAGCCACCAGTAGTGCAGGAGCCCGTCGGGATTGATCAGTTCCTCGCGCCCCGTGAAGGTCGTCTCGCCGATAACGAGCTGGTGTTCGTTCATCAGACCAACGTAGGCGTAGGTATGCGGCACCTGTTTGATCGTGCCGACCACCTCGTTGCCCCAGGTCTTGATCTCGAATACATCGTCCGGTTCGTGGTCCTCGGCGGGTACGTACCGGAGAATCGGATGGAACTCGCCGTCACAGGTGTAGGTGATCATCACCGAGCCGTCCGCCGAGGCCCCCTTCGTCACGATGAAATTCGTGCAGGCCGCCGCGGCGCCTCCGAGAAAGAAAAGCGCGCAGAGCGCAAGAATCATGCGAGCGATGCACCGTTTCATGATGTTCCGCCTCCGTTATAATGCCAGTTCCATGCACGTATTCCACAAGCATGTGCGCTCACCACCACCATGCGCGTATGCCGCCGGGCAACATGTACGCGCCCGAAGCCGGGGATCGCGCGCATCCCACACGTGCGCACACCGTCACCATATATGTACCCCGCATACGCGCGGGACACTACCATATCGCGAAAACCGTTAGAATGCAATTGCCTCTTGGCCTTTGTTCTTTCGTATATATATGCACAGCGCGGTTCGCCAATGCACACCCCATGATTTTTAAAGATTTATTAACAATGTATTGTATCATTTCACTCCCATCGCTGGGAGTAAATGTCCGGTTTACCGTACATTTGGTTTCAATATTGATATGACTTCCGCTGTCAACATGTAATTTTTTTACCTTTCTTTTTTACATTGCCAGATCCTTTCAGTATCTTGTAGCCTGGGAAGAGGTGGAGCCAGTAATGACGACGGTTGATCCTACTGATATACGTGGGTTGGTTACCACCTTACTTTTTTTCGTCAGGCGCCTTCCTCTCTCTGAAAACGAGGGTTCCGTGACACCTCTCAATATTGTCGAGGGTTACGCCAAACCGAGACTGCACCTCTTCCCAAAACTACCGTTCATAGACTGAGCTCCTGTATGTTTATGCCACCTTTTTTACTTCATGAGCGATAGCCCACATGAAGGCGGCGAGTTCTCGAGCGATCGCGGTGACAACGAGATTCTTGTTCTTACCCTTGGCGACGAGCCTTCGGTACCGTTTGCACAGGCGCACTTGTGCCTTCCAGGCGATGTCCTGGATTGCAGGAGAGAGATTCTCGAGGCGAACTTGGATGACACGGGAGACCTTCGCCGGGTGGCGGTAGGCCCATGAGCCTTCGACGAGTACCCGACGCGCATGGCTGTTGCCCGTCTTGGTAATGCAGCCGAGGCGCCGTTTGCCGCTGGTGGTGTGCTCACTGGGAACAAGTCCGAGATATGCCATCAGCTGCCGGGGATTGTCGAAGCGGGTGAGATCACCCACTTCAGCGACAACAGTGATGGCGACGGTGAACTTGACGCCCCGGAGCGCCTGGAGAGCCTCCACGACGGGGTAGAGCCGCCAGGTTGCGGCGAGCTCATGGAGCTCGGTCTCGAGAAGGGCGAGACGTTCTGTGTGCTGGGAGACGGCACGGACATATTCCTGGAAAACGATCTGTTGGGCCGGTGTCGGGCAGACGACCGTGGAGAGCCAGCGCAGGTGCGCCTTGCTCCAGTTCGCTGTGCCCGTGTAGCGGATGTCGAGGCGTAGGAGCAAGGCTTTGAGACGGGACTTGGCGGCCTTGAGATCACGGACGACATCCTCTCGCGCTCGACAGAGATCACGGATCGCCTCGTCTTCGAGCCGGGGAACATAGACGGGGATCAGGTCACCCGAGTGCAGGAGACGGGCCAGCTGAACGGCATCGCGGGGATCGGTCTTGACACGGTCTCCCGCTTTGCGGGGGATCAGCGACGGGGCGACCACGTAACACTGATACCCCTTCTTGGTGAGGTATCGATAGAGACTGTACCCGCAGGGACCGGCTTCGTAGGCGAAGACGAGATGCTTCGCCTTGGACTGCAGCCGGCGTATGAGCTTGTCGATATCGCACTGGCGGGTGCCGATGCGACCGACAAATATCACCTCGGCGGACCGATCGTCGGGCGCATAGGCGACGGAGATAAAATCCTTATGGCTATCCAAACCGACGAAAAGTGTGCTACACTGATTCACGGCTGACCTCCGTGGTTAAAGGTTAATGGCTAGTACCATTATTGAGGCACTGGCCTCTTAGAGGCTAACCCTCGGTTAAGTCGGAGGTCAGCCTCTTTTTCACGGAAGTCATAGTGTCTGAAACTGGTTCGTGTTATTTTCCTCTGGAGCGGAATAGGCGAACCTCTGCAGAGTCTCAGCTCTGGGATTGTATCAATCGTGAGATACACATCTGATACATGCGTTTGAAACACTCCCGATGTCGGGAGTAAACGTTCGCCTATGCACCGCCAGGGGGATATAATACGAATTCCAGTCTCAACGCTGAGACTATATATAGCGATGAAATAACTTGACAGTACGGCTGAAAAGGTGGCAGGAAAAAAGCACCTTCGCAGGAGGAATATCATGTGCCGATCGGCAAGATTATGTATGAGAATTTTTATCATTACATGTGCATGTGTCGTGCTCTGTACCACCGTGGCGAACGCCCAGGGCCGCTTCGCGTCACTTCTGGAGCAGCCGGCCGAGCGCGCCAAGCTCGCCACGCTCGCCCGTCTCGAGGAGTCGCGTGCCTGGTCGCAGAAAACGCTCGAGCCGCTCGCTGCCGATCCGGAGCCGCTCATCAGGCTGCGGTGCGCCGAGGTGCTGGGCAGGATCGACGACACGCGGGGCATCCCGCTGCTGGCGCGCCTCATAGACGATAAAGACGAGCTCGTCGCCGAAACGGCCGTCTTCGCGCTGGGGCTTATCGGCGGCAGCGAGGCGACGGAACCACTCGGCCGCGGCCTCAGCGAGAAGCCGCGGAACATCAGGATACGGGTGATCGAGGCGCTCGGCAGAACGGGCGATCCAGGGGCCGCGAAGTTCCTCGGGCCGCTCCGGTCCAATTTTCATGCCGCCGTAAGGGCGAAGGCCCTTATCGCCCTCGCCGCGCTCGAGGATTCGACCGCGGTGCAACACTGCGTGCTCTCGCTTCATGATCCCGATCCGAAGGTCATCGCCGCCGCGATCTACGCGCTCGGACGATTGAAGCACGAAGCGGCCGCGGGCGAGATCGTGCAGTTCACGGGGCACGACGATCCCACCGTGCGTCTGCGGGCCGTCGAGGCCCTGGGCCGCATGGAGGTCGATCTCGGCGTGCAATTCATTGCCAGGCTCCTCGAGGAATCCGATCGAATGCTACGGATCAAGGCGGCCGAGGCCCTCGCGCGGATCGGTAATAAAAAAGCCGCCGAGACGCTGCTACCGCTCCTCGAGTCGACGGATACGTACCTCAAGACGCTGGCGCTCGAGGGCATCGCGGTGAGCGGGGATAAAAAGTTCTTCGACGCCGTCGTGCCGCTTCTCGCTGACGGCTCGACGATGGTCCGGCGGGCCGCCATGAAGGCCGCCGCCTCGACCGATACAAAGCGTGCACGCGATCATCTCCTGAAAGTGATCAAAGATGGCGACGGCGCGGAGGCGATGACGGCGCTGGAATGGCTGGGACAGGTGAGCGATCGGAACGATCTTCCGATGCTCGTCCGGAAGCTCGCTCCCGGCAACGGACATCTCGTCAGGGAAGGTGCCGCCCTGGGGCTCGGACGGTGGCGCGAGCACAAGCAATTGACCGATGAAGTGCAATGCGGCACGCGCACCGTCAGCCCGATCGACGCCCTGCTCGATGCGGCGGACGGCGAGGACTGGGTCGTCGCGACGATCTCCATTGAGTCCCTCGCGCAGGTGGCCGGCGGCGGGATCATACACGACTTGATGCGTATCCACCGCAATCGCGACGACCGCGTCGACAGCGACCGCAGGCTCGCCGTGATCGAGGCGATCGGTGATCTCGCGGAGACGGGGCGGATTGCCAAAGAACAGCAAACGGAAATTATTTCATTCCTGAAAAACGCATGCACCGAGGCGGATCCCCGTATCGGCCGCGCGGCGGCCCGCGTCGCGGAGCGCTTCGGGGCCGGCCTCGAGCCGCAGCCGACCGGGACGTGGAAGCGGGGAGAACCTCCATGGGCGGAGCCTTTCCTCCCCCTTGGCGAGAAAAATATCATCATATCGACGGACCGCGGCGAGATCGAGATACGACTCTTCGGCGACGATGCGCCGACCGTCGTCGGGGCGCTACTCCACCTGGCCCGCGAGGGATTCTACGAGGGACTCACATTCCACCGCGTCGTGCCGGGATTCGTGATACAGGGCGGCTGCCCGCGCGGTGACGGCTGGGGGGGCGCGGGGTATTACCTCCGCAGCCAGTTCAACCTCCACCGGTACGAGCGGGGAACGGTCGGCGTGGCGCACGCCGGCACGGACACGCCGGGAAGCCAGTTCTTCATCACGCACACGCCGCAGCCGCATCTCGACGGGCGCTACACCGTGATCGGCACGGTGGTCCGCGGCATGGAGATCGTCGATTCGATCGAGACGGGGGATGCCTTCTCCATCAGGATCGTCGAATGAAATAGCTGCCGTGCTCATGATTTCACGGCCGTGAGGATCATCGCATGAAACGGATGCAGCCACGGGAAACATTCAGCTCGCGGTGGGCGCTTCTGCTGGCGGCGCTCGGCATGGCCGTCGGTACGGGGAACATCTGGCGCTTCCCCCGCGTCGTTGCGCAGAACGGCGGCGCGCCGTTTCTCATTCCGTGGTTTCTCTTTCTCTTCCTCTGGTCGATCCCGCTTCTCATAGTGGAATTCGGCATGGGGAAGAAGACGCGCATGGGAACGGTGGGGGCGTTCGGCGGCATGCACCGGGATCACACGTGGATGGGCGGCTTCGTGGGATTCTGCACCCTCGGCATCACATTCTACTACTGCGTCGTGACGGGGTGGTGCTTCCGGTACACGTTCGTCTCGCTGATCGACATCGTCTCGCCCGGAGGGGCAATCCCCGGCGGGGGACTCTGGAGCGCGGAAACGACCGGCCACTGGAATGCATTCATCGGGAGCGGCTGGCAGCCGGTCCTCTTTCACCTCATCGGCATCCTGTTCGGCTCGTGGATCATCTACCGGGGCGTCGTGAAAGGGATCGAGCGGGCGAACCGCATCCTGATCCCGACCCTCTTCGCCCTCCTCGTCATCGCCGCGATCCGCGCCGTCACCCTCCCCGGTGCGACGGACGGCCTCAACTTCCTTTTCAGCCTGGAGTGGAAAAAACTCCTCCATTACCGTATCTGGCTGGAGGGGCTCTCGCAGAGCGCCTGGTCGACCGGCGCCGGATGGGGGCTGATACTGACCTACGCCGTCTACATGAAGAAGAACGACGACATCGTGGCGAACTCGTTTCTCGCCGGGCTCGGGAACAACTCCGCCTCACTCCTTGCGGCGCTCGCCATAATCCCCACCGTCTTCGCCGTGCTCCCCGCCGGGCAGGCGATGACCGTCGTGACGGATACGGGGCCGGTCAGCACGGGGCTCACGTTTATATGGATACCGAAGCTGTTCGAGCAGATCGCCGGGGGCAGGATCTTTCTCTTTATTTTCTTTTTGGCCCTCTCGATAGCGGCGCTCTCCTCGTTGATAGCGATGATCGAGCTGGGGACGCGGATCACGATGGACTTCGGCCTGACAAGACACCGGGGTATCCTCATCGTCGGCGGCGGATGCTTTCTTCTCGGCCTGCCGTCTGCCCTCAGTCCCACATTCTTCCAGAACCAGGACTGGGTATGGGGGATCGGGCTGCTTCTCAGCGGACTTCTCTACGCCGTAACCGTGATCCGGTACGGCGTCGAGCGCTTCCGGCGCGAGATGATCGACAGCGTCGACAACGACATCAGACTCGGCCGCATCTTCAATGTCATCGTCAAGTTCGTCATACCGGTCGAATTCCTCGCGATGATCGCCTGGTGGTTCATGCAGGCAATTCTCCACTACGATCCCGATTTCTGGTGGCACCCATTCCGCACCTTCAGCGTCGGTACGTGCCTGTTCCAGTGGGGGCTCCTCATCGCGGTGCTCCTCTTCCTGAACCGCCCGATACAGCGGCTGCTATTCGGCGCTTCGGGCGCCGACACCCCACCGCCAGAAGGGGGGAACACGCCATGACGGCGGGCGCCGTTATCATGATGATCGTGATCTGTGGTCTCGTCTGGGGAGGCTTTATCGCGTTTCTCGGCCTCGTCTGGAGATTCGAGAAGAGAAAACGTCGAACTCGAGGCGACGAGGCGTCTTCGTAACCGCTGCCACTTACTCATCCACTATCCCGCACATCGCGCTGCAACGCGCCCAGGATCCTGCGCTGACAGGCGAACGCTATCCCGGGTAGGTCCGACAGCGGAAAGAACCCGACATCGGCGGCATCGTCCCCCGCACAGAGGTCCCCGCCCACGACATGACCGCGGTAGAGGATGAGCACCGTATTCCCCCGCGGGTCATCCCGGCACGATTCCACCGTGTGGAGCGCATCGATCGCGACCTCGAGCCCCGTCTCCTCCCGCACCTCCCTGACCGCCGTATCGCGCACGTCCTCGCCGTACTCGATGAATCCCGACGGCACGACCCAGAGTCCGCGGTACGGCTCGAACCGCCGCTGCACGAGGAGGATCGATTTCCCGTCGCGCACGAGGATGCCGGCCGCGGGCGCCGGGTTGATGTACTGGACGAATCCACACGCGGGACAGGCCATGCGGCGGTGTCCCTCATCATCGCGCGGCTCCAGCGAGGCGCCGCACTTCGGACAGAATGCGAATTCCCTATCCATTGCCACTACACCTATCCATTGCCACCACCGCTTACTATTTATCGCCAGGAACAAGAACACATTTTCGAGCGTGATCTATTTCAGATCTTGGCTCGGAACTTCCATCGTGTCTATTACCTCCTCGCCGAATCTGGGCGGCGGAGGAATCGTATGATCGAGGCTGTCAACGGGCACCTCTGTTTCCAAGCGAAGGATATAGAGACGCCAGTTCCGATCGTGGATCTTGAACTCCTTTTCGAAGTAATTGGTAAGCAGATCATTGAATACTCCCGCCTCCTTTACACCGTCGCACTCCCTGTAAAATCTCAAAAATGTTTCCATACCATATTGGTCGATGAGGTAGGTGCAGAACGACGCCCAGGCGGGAATAGTGATCGCCCAGACGCTCTCCTTCATCGGTTTCTCCTCGACAATCCTGAAGAGGGCGGGAATCATCTTCTTCAAGAGAAACATCTTCGCCAGGAGGTGCGGGTTCCATCCCGTGTACTTTCCGCGTAGCGCGAAGACAAACCCCTTCGCCAGCCCGATCGGCGGGTAACCCAGATGGACCAGCATCATATGTATCATCGCATGTTGTTCGACCGGCGCGATCGTGTGGAGTTCCTTCTTTTTCCAGATGGGGAGCTGCTTGTACGCTTTTGTACCCTGGATCTGCATGAATCTCTCTTCCGAGGGGTAATAGTAGTAACCGATCTTCTGTTCCAGACGAATGCCGGTCTCTTCGACAAGAAAATCAATGAAGCGGGCCTCGTCACTGACGGCCCCCTCCGGCAGGGGATGATCCTGCAAGTGGTAGAAGGTAACGTACTCGGTCTCCACCCTCTCCCATTTGATCGATTCGACCAGCATCGCCTCGACATCGTCGAAGTAGAGGTAGCCGGTCATCTGGTTGACGAGACCGATCTCGGCGAAACGGGCTTTCTTCGGAACCTCGACCTTCTCGATATCCCGCCGCCAGTTACCGGTGCCGAGTCGCCGCTGCGTGTACGCATCGGCGTAGTAACGGCTTTTCACACGCTCACCCGCGGCATCGAGAAACCGAACGTAGATGTTCGCGTTGTCCTCCTGCCCCCGGTTCCGCTTTATATTCTCGCATTTGATTTCGGCGGAGAAGACGAGGTCGCAGCCGGGCCGCACGGGAATGCGCTGTTTGAGCACCATCCACTTGTCCGCGTTGAATAGACCGCGCAGGTAGTAGGAAAACTTGCCGGATTTCATTTTCGAGGTCGATTTCCCGAACATGTTGGGGATCTGCCCCTCACCGGCGAACTCTTTGAGTTCCCACCCGACCGGCACGGATCCCTCCCACTTTTCGAAGGACGGATTTTCAATAAGGTTGACACCGATTGGAACATCGGGTATGTCTCCCTCCTCCTCGCGTCCGCCGCAACCGAACCACGCTGCGAGCGCCGCAATCAAAATAAAGCAGAGCGGTGCTGATCGCCCTTGTAACATCCGTTCCTCCTCGATTGTTTTTCATTATACACCGTAATGCATCCGTTGTTTCAGAGCAATTGTATAGGGCGCGTTACGCGCGGCGGAGAAACTCCGCGGTCGCTTCGGGAAGGGCAGTATTGATGAACACGCCCGTTCCGAGTTCGAACCCCGCCGGTGTCGTGAGTCTCGGTATGATCTGCACATGCCAGTGATAGTACTCCTCGCCCTCCTCACCGCTCGGCGCGGTTCGAATGACCATGTTGTATGCAGGGCAGCCGAGCGCCCTATTCAACCTCTCGAGAAGCCGATTGAGAATCCGCGCAAATCCGCCGAGCTCCGCATCCCGAACCTCCCCGAATGTCGCGTGGTGCTCGCTGGGCAGTATCCACGTCTCGAACGGAAAGCGCGCGGCAAAGGGTTCGATGACGAGAAACCCGCCGTCATCCATCACCACCCGTTCGCGATCCTTTCGCTCCATCTCGATGATGCGGCAGAACACACACTGTCCGTGATCGTCGTAAAATCGCGTCGCCTCCTCGAGACGGTGCCGGATATGTAGCGGAACGAGCGGGGTCGCGACGATCTGCGAGTGCGGGTGCGAGAGAGAGGTGCCCGCGGCCTTTCCCTGATTGCGAAAGATCTTCACCAGCTTGAACCGTTTGTCCATGCTCAGATCGCGGTACCGGTCGCGGTAGGCCGTGACGATCTCGAGCGCCTTCGCATCGTCCACGCCGCGCCCGAGCGAGATGTCGTGGCGTGGGGTTTCGATGATAACCTCGTGCTGTCCGAGGCCGGTCATGCGACGGAAGAAATTCTGCTCCTCCTCCCGCTCGTCCTCGCCCACGGGAACTAAGGCGGGAAACTTATTGGGAACCACACGAAGGCTCCATGTTCCATCAAGCCTGTTCGCCGTGATCTCGGGGGGCGTCTTCCCCTCGTTGCCGGGGCAGAACGGACACTCCGGGGAGAAATCGGGGATCGGCCCTTCCGTTCGATTCTCTCCGACGAAATCCTCCGGACGTTTCGCCCGCTCGGTTGCGATGATCACCCATTCCTTGGTTGCGGGATTCTGTCTGATCTCGGGCATGTATGCACTCCCTTAATTATGAAATCCTCATTCCGCGCCGCCGCTCTTGCCACGCTCCTAGTTCCCGCCATGCTGCTTCACGCCGAACTCTTTCCAGGCGGCCGCCATCTCCTCGAGCCTACGCTGCACACGGTCGTTGACAGAATCATTCGTGAAATCACCGCTTTTCAGTTTCCTGCCCGACGGGATGCCGGTAAGGATCTCGATACCCTCGTTGACTGTCTTGACGGGATAGATATGGAATTTCCCCTTGCGCACCGCCTCGACGACTTCCTCGGCGAGCATCAGATCGGAAACGTTCTGGTGTGGAATGATGACACCCTCCGTCCCCTTCAAGGTGCGCGCCTTGCAGACCTTGAAAAATCCTTCGATCTTCTCGTTGACGCCGCCGATCGGCTGGATTTCCCCCTTCTGGTTGATCGAGCCGGTCACGGCGATATCCTGCCTGATCGGGAGCTCCGCGAGGCTCGAAAGTATCGCGTACAGCTCCGTGGAGCTCGCGCTGTCGCCGTCGACTCCTCCATACGACTGCTCGAAGCAGAGGCTGGCACTCATCGCGACCGGGTGATCCTCCCCGTACCTGCCCCGGATATAGCCGCTGAGGATCAGAACGCCCTTGTTGTGGGTCGGACCGCTGAGATCCGCCTCCCGCTCGATATTGATCACGCCGGAGTCCCCCAGGCCCGTCTGGACGGTGATCCGCGAAGGCTTGCCGAACATGTAGTCACCGAGGCTGTAGACGGAGAGTCCATTCACCTGACCGATGACGGCGCCCGCCGTATCGATCATCAGCGTCCCATCGTCGATCCGCTCCTGGATCTTCTCCTCGATGAGATTCACCCGCTTGATGCGGCACCGGTGCGCCTTCGCGACGTGCTCACGTTTCACCAGTTTACTGCCCGCCTCCTTCGCGTGATAGTGCGCCTCGCGGATCATATCGGCGATTTCGCTGAACCGTGTCGAGACCTTGTTCTGGCGGCCGGCCAGCCGTACGCCATACTCCACGACAGCGGCTACACCGGATCGATCGAAACACGAGATGTTCTCCTTCTCGCACAACGCCTTCACGAAACCGGCATATTCCTTGAGAACCGCCTTGCGGTTATCGACCTCACGGTCGAAGTCCGCCCTGATCTTGAAGATCTTGCGGAAATCCTCATCGTACATCTGGAGCATGTAGTAGAGGTACGCATCCCCGATAAGAACGATTTTGGCCTTGATGTGCATCGGTTCGGGCTTCAGGGCCGAGGAACCGATCAGGCTGAAGGGGTCGTAACTCTGTATGACCGCCTCCGCACTCTTCAACGTGCGCTTGAGGATCTGCCAGACGCCCGGTTCGATGAACACATCGAGTGCGTTCACGACGAGGTATCCGCCGTTCGCCCGGTGGAACGACCCCGCACGGATGTTCATGTGATCGCCCTTTGACCAGCCGGTGGGGCTGAACTGGCGCTCGATGATACCGAACATGTTCTTCACCGTGGGGAACGAGCGGCGCATTGGTATCGGAATTGTCCACGACCACGTTCACCCTGAATTCCCTGAACGGATCCTCGGCGGTTCCCGACTCGTGGAGCACGGCGGATCCTTTCGAGCTTTCCTCTTCCTCCTCCTTGGATCGGAACAGATCGAGCTTCCGCATCAGGTCCTCCTCGATCTGTTCCAGTGTTTTTGCCAGCTTCTCGCTGTTGTACCGCTGGGCGATTTCCTGAATCAGCTCATGGACGATCGGTTTCACCATCTCGATGTCGAACTTCTCGAGCGTATCCCGCAGCTCCTTCTCGAGCTTCTTCATCTCCTGGTACACCTGCGCCATTTCCTCGGATAGCTTCTCCCCCGTAACTTGCAGATTCTTTAGCTGTTCGGCGGGAAACGTCCCCTCCTCCACGCGCTGCGCCAGCTGGCCGAAGTTCACGGGATTGCCTTCCACCACCGGCAGGAGTTCGGGCTTTATGATCGGGCCCATCTGTATACGGACCATGGCGAATCCTTCAGCGCCGATCTTGTCCTCGAACGCCGATACGACCTTTTTTTGCTTCGTCTGGATCGCTTCGATACGTTTCTTCCGGAGCTTCTTGTAATAATCACTCTGGAACATACCAGGTATCTTTTCCTTGAGATCGATTATGAGACGGTCCATGTCGAAACGCAGTTTCACTCCCAGCCCCGCTTCGAGTTCGATACAGGCCGGCATGTTCGGATTCTTGAAGTTGTTCATGAAACAGATGTCCGGCGGTATGGGGGCCTTCTTCTCGAGCTGCTCGAGAAGGTGCTTGATCGTCGTCGTCCGCCCCGTTCCCACCAGGCCGGTGATGAATATGTTGTATCCCCGGTGTTCGAGCTCGAGTCCCATCTTGATCGCCATCAGCGCCCGGTCCTGGCCGATGATCCCCTTGCAGGCCTTGACGGTGGCGGTTGTCTTGAAATCGAACTGGCTCTCCGGGCAACGCCAGCGCAACTTGCCTGCGGGAAGCTCCCTGTATTTTTTCGTTTGCTTATTCATGAGCGCTCCTCCCGTGAGGGGTAAATGAATAGTGCCCTCACCCTTATGCGATGAACCGTTTTATCTTTTTCGGGCTAATTTTAAACAGGCCTGCACCTGTTCGAATCGAGGCCAAGTGTACGGGGTTTCAGGGGAATCGTCAAGGAGCAGTTTCTCCGGATTTCTCAGGGTTCTCCAGCGGTTTCTCCCCGTAGTCGCTCTCAAGTCGAAGCGCTGCTAAGCTCGCCTCATCGGCGCAAGATTAAAATGTGGCGAAAAACGAACTCCGTGGTGTTTACTATAGAAACTGGAAATCATGCGTGCATCATTGGTGAATACGGTACGATCCTTGCAAAATCTCCTGTTGTGGAATTGCGTCACACACTGCAGGCTTCACGGCACGAAGGAGAGAGTTGACGGCTAATGCTAACGCTCGAAAACGCCGGGGACGCGTTCCCGCGCGGTTGACGTTTCACGGGTTAGCAGGAGGTGGACCGTGCTCCATACATCGATTCGAGGACAGGCCGTTTATGCCATTTTCGTGCTCTGGCTCGCCGCCGCGCTGGGATCATGCTCGGATTCGACGAAGCCGGATACCGAGTACATGGGCGAATACCAGGTGCATGTGGATTTTCTCGAGATGCCGGACACGATATCGATAGGGGACACCCTGTCACTGCACATCGGGGGAACCACCAATCCGTCAGGTTGTCTCTCCGTTGTGCACTTTGACGCCGCACGCGAATCACACAGTCTGGAGCTGACCGTATGGGCCGATGTCTACAAGTGGGTCGGATCGGGCCCGCCGCTGCCGTGCGGAGCAACCTGGGGTGAACACGATGCGCCGCCGCCATTCTCCGAGGGCGCCTTTCAAGTGATCATCAATCAACCCGACAGCACCATCATGGTCGACAGCGTGTACGTGAGACCCTGAGAGCTACCGCACGCGGCCGCAGGGGCAATCGAACAGGTCGACTCGGGGGGACCGATCCACATCTACCGGCCGGAATAAGCGAAGATCAATCCGAGGTGCCGCACGTGAAACGGAAACGAAGCGTCCTCTTCATCTGCACGGGGAACCAGGCACGGAGCCAGATGGCCGAGGCGCTGGTGCGTCACCGGGCGGGCGGGCGGTTCGATGTGCAAAGCGCCGGGGCCAAGCCGAAGGAGGCCGTGCACCCGCTCGCCGTCGAGGTTCTCGGCGAGCTCGGCATCGATATCTCCGGGGCGCGACCGAAGCACCTCGAGATGTTCCTGGGCCGGGAGTTCGATTTCATCATCACGCTCTGCGACAAGGCGCGGGACATGTGTCCCGTCTTCCCCGGCCGTCCGACGTCCGAACACTGGAACCTCGCCGATCCGGCGGCGGTGGAGGGCCCGCGCGGGGAGCGGCTCGAGGCGTTCCGGCGCACGCGCGATGAGATCATCCGGCGGATCGAGAGATTCGTGGAATCACATGCCGGGTGATCCGGCGCGCATGCGGAACAAAGAGCCATGCGATCCGATGCGCATGCGGAACAAAGAGCCGGGTGATACAGTGCGGGTGTGGCGGATGTGGTGGATTGTGCCGCGCTACGAGACGCGCTTCACGATGACGGCGGTCGCATCATCTTGCAGGTAATCGCTTGCACTGAATTCGGCGAGGCGATCGAAGAGGCGATCGACCATTGTCTGGACCGATTCGTGCTTGAAATTCACGATGACATCGGTGATTCCCTCGATGCCGAACATATTCCCATCCTGATCGCTGACCTCGAACACCCCGTCGGTGAACAGTACCAGCACATCCCCTGGATCGATAAAAGCGAATCCCCGCTTGAAAACGGTGCTCTCCAGCGGGCCGAGTATCGTGCCTCCCACATCGAGGCGCTCCACCTGCCCATCCTTGAAGAGGAGCGCCGGCGGATGCCCCGCGTTGATGTACGCGAGGGTGCCGTCGCGTTCGAGCTCGCCGTAAAAGAGCGAGACGAACCGCGTCGAGAGACGGCTCCGGTTGATCACGCGGTTCAGCCGATCGAATACGCCGGTGATCTTCATCTCCTTCTCGATTCCCATCCTGAGGCCGGTGACGACGTCCCGCGCAAGGAGCGCCGCCGGGAGACCGTGACCGCTCGCATCACCCACGGCAATGCCGAAGGTGGACACACCGAGCACGTGGTAATCGTACAGATCACCCCCGACGCGCTCGGCGGGAATG
This sequence comes from uncultured bacterium, assembly GCA_965601905.1. Classification (GTDB taxonomy): domain Bacteria; phylum Krumholzibacteriota; class Krumholzibacteriia; order Krumholzibacteriales; family Krumholzibacteriaceae; genus DATKWS01. Next base: position 22,395 of record CBFCXB010000003.1, read on the forward strand.
AAACGCCCCGCGATGTCGTACCCCTCGAAGGCGGGATCGATCTCGGGGAGCAGGCTCGTCTGAATCTTCGACGCCTCTTGAAAATCGGCCCTGAATCGCCGCGTGTAGCGGCTGTAGTTCACCGTGGAGCGGATCGTATTGAGCGAGAATTCTAGTGTCTCCCGTACCCATCCCTCCGCGAGCCGGAACACCATCAGGTACCGGTTTCCCTTCCCGACGAGCACCGCCACGCTGTTGTTGCCCCACGGCGGCACCTCGGTGTCGCAGAAGATGTAGCTCTTGTGCCGGTCGAGGAGCGCAACGGAAGGCTCCTCCGCGGGAACCGTCCTCGGCCACGGACCGCCGTCACCGCCGACCGGCCCCTCGATCAGGTGAAATGCGCCCTTTCGCAGCTCGTATATCGCGCCGCTCGCGATGCCGAGGTCGATTCCGAACGAGCCGACCAGCTCGCCGAGTACGAGGGTCATGACCTCCTTGGTGCCGGCGCTTTTGCCGATCCGTATCAGCAGGGAATCGAGCTTGCGATAGAACGCCTTGGGTTGAAACTCGGTAATGTCATTCATAGATCGTTCACTCCATTCGATAAATCGCTGCGAACATAACAGGTTACGCATCTACGCGCAAATGGAATCGTCCCACCCGAATTGCGGCTCAGAGGCAACCAGATGCTGGCCGCTGCAGCCGTAATTCGATGGCGAGGCGCGAAACGTCCGCGCCATCGAACTATAATCTTTACGTGTATTGTTCTGATTTATATACTATGAGAAATACGTTACGGGCGAGTTGAAAGGGCGGTGCAACCATGCTGAACAGAAGAACATTCCTCCGAATACTCGCGGGCGGAGCGGCGGCCTCCATGCTCCCGCTCGACAGTCTCAGGGCCTTACCCTTGCCTGGCGAGGAGCCCTGCACCTTTTCCGTCGTCAAGGGGCCCGACCCGGGCGCGGCGGTCAGAAAGGCGGTCGAGCTCGTCGGGGGCATGAACGCATTCGTCTCGAAGGGAGATGTCGTCTTCGTGAAACCGAACATCTCGTGGGATCGGCCGCCGGTGCAGGCGGCCACGACGAATCCGGCGGTGGTCGAGACGGTCATAACGATGGTCCTCGAGGCGGGGGCGAAAAAGGTGATCGTCGCGGACAACTCATGCAACGACGCGCGGCGCTCCTACACGAACAGCGGCATCAAGAAGGCGGCCGAGAAAGCCGGGGCCGATGTCCCATACATGGAAAAGCGCAAGTTCGTTAAAACGGACCTCGGCGGTGAGGTCCTCAAAAAGTGGGGTGTCTACCGCGAGGTGCTCGAGGCCGACAAGATCATCAATATCCCGATCGCGAAACACCACGGACTGTCCCAGGTCACGCTGTCGATGAAAAACCTCATGGGGCTCGTGGGCGGCAACCGGAGCATGATGCACCAGAAACTCTCGGAGAGCGTCGTCGACCTGGCGGCGTTTTTCAAACCCACGTTGACGATACTCGATGCGGTGCGTATCCTCACGGCGAACGGACCACAGGGCGGCACCCTGAAGGATGTGCGCAGGTGTGATACGATCGCCGCGAGCACGGATCTCGTGAGGATCGACGCCTTCGGGATCACGCTGTTCGGTGATGCGCTCCCGAGTAACGATCCGGTGGACTTCAAGCATGTCGCACTCGCCGTGGAGCGGGGCCTCGGAACCACGAATTTCGCGGGAGCGGGATTCAAGGAAGTCACACTGGGGAGTTGAGCCGAACGGCCCTCCGGAAACGGGTAATGTATAGCATGAAGAATCTTCGAAGAGCATCCCAGATCCTGTTCCTCGCTCTTTTTATTTTTTTATTCATCCAGACCGAGTACAAGGGTGAGAACGAGCTGGGGCTGCCGGTGAGGCTTTTTCTCGATTTCGATCCCCTGATCGCCCTCGGCTCGCTGCTGGCAACGCACGCGGTGCGTGCGGTCTTTCTCCTCTCGGTCGTCACCGTCGTGCTGACGGTGTTTCTCGGGCGCTTCTTCTGCGGGTGGGTCTGCCCGCTCGGCACGCTGCATACGTTCATAGGATACTTCCGTATGCGCAGGCCGAATGGCAAGCGGCCCGAGGCGAATTACCCGCGGCTGCGCCCTTTAAAATATTTTATTCTCGTCTTCGTGCTCGTGGCGGCCGTCTTCGGCTGGAACGCGGTGGGATTTCTCGATCCGATCTCGCTCACGATCCGCTCGCTCGCCATCGGGTTCAATCCCGTGGTGAACGAGATGGTGCGGGCCTCGCTCGATTTCCTCTACAACCTCGGCATCCCGTGGATATCTCCGGCCGCCGACTCGCTCTACTCGGGCGTATCGGGGACCGTGCTGGCGTTCGAGCAGCCCGTCTTCAGGCAGATGATCCTGATCGGGTTCCTATTTGCCGTGATCCTCGGCCTGAACCTCCTTGCGCCGCGCTTCTGGTGCCGGTACCTCTGCCCGCTCGGCGCGCTCCTCGGGCTCGTCGGAGCGAAGCAGATGCTCGCGCGCGTCGATGTGGACGGCGAGAAGTGCGTCTCCTGCCGGCGGTGTAACATGTCCTGCCAGGGGGACGCGTCACCGTTTCCGGCGGGGAAATGGGCGAGCAGGGAGTGTCTCGTATGTTTCAACTGCCGGGATGTCTGTCCCGCAGATGCCGTATCGATACATCCGACGATGCGCCGGACCGGCGACGGCAACGTCGATCTCCAGCGCCGCTGGCTGCTGGCGAGCGGCATCGGGGCGCTCGTCGCCGTTCCCGCGATCAGTATCGGCATACACCGTGAGCGGACGCACCCGCTGCTGATCCGTCCTCCCGGCGCCCTCCCGGAGCGCGAGTTCGTACGGCGGTGCGTCAAGTGCGGCGAGTGCATGAAGGTCTGCCTCACGAACGGCCTCCAGCCAACACTGACCGAGGCGGGGCTCGAAGGGCTCTGGACCCCGATCCTCGTCCCGCGCCTCGGGTACTGCGAGTACAACTGCAACCTCTGCTCGCAGGTCTGCCCTACCGGCGCGATACGCGAGATCACCCTCGAGGAGAAAAAGGAGATCCGCATTGGTCTCGCTCTGTTCGACACAACCCGCTGCATCCCTTACGCCCTCGGCCGGAACTGCATCGTCTGCGAGGAGCACTGCCCCGTCCCCGTCAAGGCGATCACCTTCTTAGAAGAAAATGCGGTCGACGAAGCGGGAGCGCCGTTTGTTCTGAAAAAACCCGTCATAGATCCAGAGCTCTGCATCGGATGCGGCATCTGCGAAACGAAGTGCCCCGTCGTCGACAAGCCCGCCATCCGCGTCTCATCTATCAACGAGAGCCGCTCGGAGGAGAACCAGCTGTTTCTGGGATTATAGATATCCGGCCTTGGGAAGATTGCTTTCGCAGCGGCCGTTCTGCTAGACGATGAGGCCGCGCTATTCTAACCTTAATCCGTCATTCTTTTGGGTGTGAATGTTTGGCCGGGCGCGTAGGGACGGCGGTCGACGGCGAGTTCCGCAGCGCACCGGCCCGCAACCGTACGTGATCTATCAAAACGCACCGTTTCCATGCCGGTGCGCTGCGGACTGTCTGAGCCGGAGCGCCCCCATCCCGGCGCCCGGCCAGGTTATGGACAGAGATATTTTGACGAATTAAGGATAGCTATAATATTCCCGGCTGTCGCCCCGACACCGGTGACGATGCAGCGCACAGCGGAGCCGCCTTCAAGAACCGCCTCGTAGCCTGTTTCACCCGGATTCGATGCTCTCCGATCCACTGGTTGGTCGCGTTGGCGCGTATATGGATTGTAGAGCAGATCATCTTGAGACCAAAACATGATAAGATCCAAAAGAGTGTCCCCATCCAGATTGGTGTCCGTGTCGATATCGCGGGGGAATATTCCATCGTTACTAATAGCAAACCTGCCGGCGGAGTTGAGAACTATTATGCAATTCGTCCTGACCGAAGCCTCCTCGGAGGAACCGACATTCGTGAGCATAATGATGTTGGTCGCATCGTGCCCCACCCCGTTGATAACATACCCCACGGCCCAACCTTCCGGGTTGACCACTGTATATCCCGTTCCACCTATATGACAAGCCGCGTCATCTATCGGCTCCGAGAAGTAACCGTTAAAGGGATTCTTAAGATACGTTCCTCCCGGCAATAAAGCTATAAGGGATTTCCCGAACCATGTTATGTCACAGGTTGTTAGCGCATAGCAGCCGCAGTTCAGGCTCGCGAATCGTTCCGCGGCCTGCTGCACGCGGTAGCAATTTGCCCTCACCGAATCATCGAGTGCATCGAGGTTCGTGAGGACGACAATCACGGAATCCCACCCGCAGCCGGTGATGGTATACCCCGGGCAATACCCATAATAATCATCTTCCTCGTACCCGACTTCACCGGGGTATGCCGCCCGGCGGTCAACCGGCTCGGTGGATTGGCCGGTGAACGGATTGACGAGCCGCTCTCCATCGGGTAAAAGATTAATGAGAGTGAGTCCGGTATCGGTGGAATCGTCCAATGCATCGATCGGGTAACTGCCGCCGTTCCGGGCGGCGAATTCCTTTGCCGCTGCCTGTACTATCAAGCAATTGGTCTCGACCGCCTCTTCGAGTGATTCCGGAGACGGCCCGGAGCTGCAATCAGGACACTCGCCCGTCTCGCAGCCATTGAGAAAGAGCAGGAACGCTATAACGAGCATGCTGTATATTTTCCTCGTCTTGATCATTATTCACCGCCTTATCCAATATCGACATTTGTGCGCATAAAGCAGTCCAAGTGAACGAAAAAGCATCATTGCTCCATAGCCGGAATGAGGTTCAGTCACCTCGAATCACAGCTATTTTATATAGTTAAAATATAACCGCTAATTGGCATGCTAAATGTAATATACCTTACGGGGAAGGATGTTGAATTCTTGCGGACAGGAGAAGTTACTTGAAATTCCTGCAGAACCTACAACTTCCGGTATTCATATCTGCATGCCTTATCTTTCTCATAGGGTGCGGTGAAGATTGTCCGACGTATCCCTCATACGGAAGTCGCACGTTCTATGTAGCGGAAGACGGTCCGTACCAGACCATTTCGGAGGCGCTCGACCACGCAAGGATCCGGGACAGGATCCTCGTTTCGCCGGGTACGTATCGAGACAGTGTCGTTATCACGTTCCCGGTCAGAATCGAATCACGCGGGGAACCCGGAACGGCCGTACTGGACGGCGAGGGACGGCACCGCTGCATTTTCGTCGACAGGGCAGCCGGCACCGATCTCGTGGGGCTTCGAATTATAAACGGAAATTCCCATGATGGGGGAAGTGGCGTCAGAATCAATGACTGTTACGTTTTGATGAAGGATTGCATTCTCGAACATAATGTGACGTCAGAGGACGGCGGCGCGCTGGCGGTCCTCGGACAGGAGACGTACGTAGATATCGACAATTGTTCCTTCACACGGAATCACGCCGACAACAGCGCGGGAGCGATTCATGTGTCTTCGGAAGCAACGGTGAATATGTATGCCTGTAGATTTATTGGAAATACATCGAACCTCTATGCGGGGGCGGTGGCCTGCAGCCGCATGGGAATGGTTCATATCGAAGATTGCCTGTTTCACGAGAACGCGAGCGATTCCATGGTGAGCGCGATTTATATTTATGGCGCACAAGCAACAATCGTGAATAATACCTTTATCGATAATTCAGCTCCGCAGTACGGATCGATTCTTTTACGTTCGTGTCGTTATACAACTAACCTAGCAAATAACATTATCGCCTATGAAAAATTGGGATATGGATTGTACGCCTTGTATTCCTACGGGATTGACAAATCATGTAACGTTTTCTGGGGAAACGCGAAAGGTCCTATCGGAGGAAGTGAGATATCAATGGACCCGACCGATATCGTTGCCGATCCGATCTTCTGCAATATCGAGAACGGCGATTTCAGGATATCCTCTTCCTCGCCTGCTTCTTCTGAACATAATCCCAGCCAGGAACATATAGGTGCCTATGAAATCGGGTGCGATTGAGTCTGAAATGAACCCGTTCACCCGACCAGGGCCGTTATGTGCGCCTCGACCGAATCGGCGAGGGCGTCGAGATCGTATCCCCCCTCGAGGAGCGAGACAATTCTTCCATTGCAGTGACGATCGGCCGCCTCCTTGACGTATTCGGTCATCCGTCCGAATGCTTCGGTTGATAGAAGCGCGCCTGCGAGCGGGTCATCGCCGTGGGCGTCGAATCCGGCCGAGATCAGAATAAACTCCGGCTTGAACGAATCGAGGGCCGGCACGACGCGCTTCTCGAACGCATCGATGTACTCCCCGTCACCCGCCCCCGCCCCCATCGGGATGTTCATCGTGTACCCGGCGCCCGGCCCCGTGCCGACCGTCCTCTCGTGACCCGTGCCGGGATAGTACGGATACTGATGAAGGCTCACGTAGAGAACACGCGCCTCCTCGATAAAGCTCTTCTCGGTGCCGTTCCCATGGTGCACGTCCCAGTCGACGATCGCCACGCGCTGGAGGCCTCCATTCTCGATCAGATCGGCGGCCGCGATCGCGATATTATTGAAAATGCAAAATCCCATCGCCCGGTTCCGCTCGGCATGATGCCCCGGCGGTCTGAGGGGACAGAAGGCGGAATCGAGCTCCCCCGCCAGCACCATGCGCGACGCCTGCACCGCCGCCCCCGCCGCGTGGAGCGCCGCCTGGGGAGTGGCCGGCGTCGCCACCGTATCTCCCCAGTCGAGAATCACCGCGTCGGCGATCTCGAGCGAGAGGAAGTCGTTCACGTAACCGGGATCGTGTATCCGCTCGATCCACGCACGCTCGGCCGGCGCCGCCTCGATGAAGCGCAACGAATCCGCCGGCTTGAAAGACCGGAGCCGTTTCATGATCGCTCTTACCCGTTCGGGGCTCTCGGGGTGCTGATACCGTTCGATGTGTTTCTCGAAGAGTTCGTGATAGAATATTCCGGCCATCTGTTTCCTTTCCTCTTGCGGCGCTTTTATCGGCGCCCCATCGGCACGAGCGGCATGCCGCGAGCGATGCCCGCTCCGTAATTATCAATCCGGCGCGCGTGCTGCCATCCGTCCGGCGCGCTACCATCAATCCGGCGTGCTGCTATCAATCCGGCGCGCGCCCCGTCATCGGAACGAACCGCACGCCGATCAGTGCTTCACGATCGATCTCCTCTCCCCTGCGTTTCAGGCGGACGAGGTACTGCGTGTATCCACCGACCGGCACGATCAGGCGGCCGCCGTCGGCGAGCTGCGATACGAGCGTTTTTGGAACGCGCTCGGGCGCGGCCGTGACGATGATGGCATCGAAGGGTGATTTCTCCGGCCACCCTTTATTACCATCGTCCGTGCGGAAAAATATATTCGTGTAGTCGAGCTCCGCAAGCTTCTCTTGTGCACAAATGGCGAGCCGTTCCACGATCTCGATCGTGTAGACCTCCCGCGCGATCTCGGCAATGACGGCGGTCTGGTACCCGCAGCCGGTCCCGATCTCGAGCACGCGATCGGTGCTTTTCAGCTCGAGCATCTCCGTCATGTAGGCCACGATGTACGGCTGGGATATCGTCTGGCCGCACCCGATCGAGAGGGGACCGTCGAAGAATGCGAGCCGCCCATCATCTTCCCGGACGAACCGCTCGCGGGGGACCGTTCTCATCGCCTCGAGTACCCGCTGATCCCTGACGCCGCGGGAGACGATTTGCGATTTGACCATTTCCTCCCGTTGCTTGCGGGTGTCCTGCGGTTCACGCTTCTTCATCGGTTATGCTTTTCGAAAATTCCCGCTTGGTCTATTACAGCACGGCCGCCGGGCCATCGCAGCACGGCCGCCGGGAGCTTTACGTTTCGAGCTGTTCACGGATGATGCGCTCCGCTTCATCGAGGGCATCCCGCACACGGGCCGGATCGCCTCCCCCGCCCTGGGCGAAATCCGCGCCGCCACCGCCATGCCCCCCGATCATTGTGATGCAGGGCTTCATCAACTCGCCGACATTGAGCGGCACATCGGGCGAGCAAGCGAATGCGAGAATGCCGGTATCCGCGGCGACGCCGAGCAGAACGACTTTGCGCTCACCCTCGCGCGCTCCCATTGCGATATCCTTCAGCGAAACACCTTCATCGAGAGTGACAATCCGCTTGATCAGTTCGTACGTGCCAACCGTGCCGGTCGGCACGGCGACCTCTTCGGTGACCGACCCGGCGAGCCGCAGGCGCAGCTCATTGCACCGTTTCGACAGCTCCCTGTTTTCGGCAACGAGCTTCGGGACAACGGTCCCGAGTTCCCGCCAGTCGGTGCTGAATGCAAGGGCGAGTTCCTTCAACAGGTCATGCTTCGCCGCATAGTCACGCGCCGCCCTGACGCCGCATACGAACCTCAAGCGTGTCTGCTGCCGCACCCGTTCCGTGCCGAGGATCTTGACACAACCGATCTCGCCGGTCGATCGGCAGTGCGTACCGCAGCAGGTGGCGCGGTCCACACCCTCGATCTCGACGACGCGGATCCTCTCGACGCCGCGGGCTCCCTCACCGCCGCGGGCGCCCTCACCGCCGCGGGCGCCCTCACCGCCGCGGGCTCCCTCGACGCCGCGGGGGAGCCGGGAGCGAATACCATTTACGCCGCCCGCCCCGTCTTTCGGCTCCGCGCGGAGCCCGCTACCGGCGGTCTCTCCGTCCCCCCCGCCCGCACTCCCATCTCCGGCAAGCCGCGAGACAATATCCGGGCCGGTCGAATCCCGGCGCATCGCTGCGTAGG
>CBFCXB010000004.1:0-26923 GCA_965601905.1 uncultured bacterium
CACGATGCTGAGGTTGGCCGGGAAGTAGATATTGAAGTTCGAGCCCTGTCCGCGTTTGCTCTGGACATCGATCCAGCCCTCGTGCTGTTTCACACTACTGTACGCCGTCGCGAGGCCGAGTCCCGTGCCGTGCCCCGTTTCCTTGGTGGTGAAGAACGGTTCGAAGATACGCTCGAGCATCAACTTGTCCATCCCGATGCCGGTGTCTTTCACCGTGAGGCGGACGTAGTCCCCCGGTTCTGCTCCGTGCAGGGCGCCGGTGGCTTTCCGGTCGATCGAGACATTCTCCGTTTGAATGGTCAGTGTGCCTCCATCGGGCATGGCGTCGCACGCATTCACCACCAGGTTTATGATGATCAGTTCGATCTGGCCGGGGTCCGCCTTGACCGGCATCAGACCCGGTTCAAGAGCCAGTGAGAATTCAATGTCTTCGCCGATGAGGCGCCGCAGAAGGTCTTCCAGGTTGGACACCAGCGCATTGAGGTCGAGAACGATCATACGCAGCGTCTGCCTCCGGCCGAGCACGAGAAGCTGCTTGGTGAGTGCCGTCGCTCGTTCCGCTGTTTTTTTGATCTCGTCGATGTACCGCGATAGTATCGGTTCGTGCTCTTCGAGCTTGAGGGCGAGAAGGTCCGTGTATCCGAGTATCGGAATCAGAAGATTGTTGAAATCATGCGCGATTCCGCCGGCCAGGGCGCCGAGCGCTTCCATCTTCTGTGACTGGCGAAGCTGCTCTTCCATTCTCTTGCGGTCCGTTGCATCCCTGACCGTTGCGATGAAAAAGAGCGGTTTCCCCGATTCATCCTTAACCAGTGCGGCGTTCAGTTCGCCGGTGAATCGGGAACCGTCCTTTTTGAGCAGGGCGTACTCGACATTATGCACGAATCCGCTTGTCAGTGTTCGCTGGATGTTCTTCACGGCGCGGTCGTGCTCCTCCGGCGCTATCAGGTCGAGGGCGTATCTCCCGATCAGTTCATCCGCGCGTTCGTAACCGTGCATAGCGAGTGTATTCGGTGAAGCATAGGTAATCTTCCCGGAGAGATCCGTGGTGGTGATTGCTTCCGGGGAAGTCCGTACGAGCGTCTCGTACAATTCCTGCGATTCCCGCAGAGCCTTTTCGGCCTTTTGACGTTCGGTGAGATCGCGTACTATTCCCTGGATGACCTTGCGTTCATCGATCTCGAACAGGCTCGATGAAATCTCGACGGGGGAAACCTCACCGCTTTTCTTTCTGACGTCGATTTCGAAGTTCACGAACCCGCACCGGCCGACCTTTTCGAATGCCACTGCGGACTTCTCGAGCGCTTCCGGGGGATGGAGATCCCGTATATTCATCTTCAGAATCTCATCTCTCTCGTATCCGAGATAATCCACGACCCGCTTGTTGACATCGATGATATTACCCTCTAGATCATGGATAAAGATTGCATCGTTCGATTGATGAAACAGCTTGCTGTATTTCTCCTCGCTCTCGTGCAGTGCGTTCCCGGCGATCTTGCGTTCCGTTATGTCTCGTGCGATGCTCAGGATGGCCGGCTTTCCTTCGAATTCGATCACCCGTGCGTTCAATTCGATCGGTAAGGTCGTGCCGCCCGCTGTCACATGGGTTGTCTCGAACACGGCCTGTCCCTTCCGCTGGATCTCGTCAATGTGATTCATGACGCGGCGCGAGCACTCCGGTGTGTCGATGTCCATCGGCGTCAGGTGCAGGAGTTGTTCCCTCGTGTACTCGAGACGCCTGCAGGCCGTTTCGTTGACTTCGAGGATGCGGCCGTCGAAGTTGACTATGAATATCGCGTCGTTCGCGCTGTTGAACAAGGTCTTGAACTTTTCCTCGGATTTACGAAGCGATTCCTTCACGCGCCCGCTCTCCTCGTGCGCGCGGATCGATTCGATTGCATACGAGATGTCATGAGCAACTTCGGTCAGGAGTAACACTTCGTTTGTATCGAATGCATCCCGGGGGACCGCGGAGACGCTCAATGCCCCGATCGTTTCCCCGCTGGCGATGATGGGCAGCGCTATCATCGAGGAGTATCCAAGGGCCGCTGCTTCGTCCCGCAGGGATTTGTGCGCAGGATTGGTGGGAATGTTCGTGCAGATGGTCGGTTTGCCCGTTCGTATGGTCGTCCCTGCGGGACCGTGTTCCGGAGGACCGTCCGCCCAGGTGTCCTCCAGTTTCTCGATGCCCGTCTCCCCGTACCCGGCGTACGCGACGAGACGGATGGACCGTGCAGCATCCTGTGCGGCGCATCCTACCCCGGCACCCCGGTAACCGCCCTTCTCGACGATGGTGCGGCACATACCTTCCAGCAGTTCGATCTCGTTCTTCGCACGAACCATGGTTTCATGGTACGTTCGATACGCTTCGTGCGCTTTGCTGAGTGCATCGAATGATCCATTGTGTTCGAGAGGATCATTCTCGTGTGGCGGTTTGGATTTTCCCATTTACTGCTCCAGTGTCTTGTTACTGTGCTTCGCGCCCTCTTTGGCGTACATCGGTGTCCTTCTGCGGTTGGCGTACTGCGTCCCATCCCGCGGCCTTCCCCGCGGAACAGGGACGGCCGGTGCACCGGAGTGTTCGGTCGATGGCCGGCGCTCCGGTGTCATTCATTCTTGTATTTCGAGCGTGTCGTCGCAAGTCTTTTTTCCATGTGCGCGGCAAGCGCGTGGCAGGTGGGCGATGCCCGCACATCACGGAAGTGCCGTCGTGCGCCGGGAGAGCAGGCGGGAGGCCGTTCGTCCACCGCACGGGATCGCTGCAATCGGAGAATGCAATCGGAGAATGCAATCGGAGAATTCCCTTGATTTGGAGTGTCCCTATTTGTTACATATATTCATTGAAATTTTTTGTAATATCTTAATTGGGAGGGGAATTCGTTCGGTGCCGCCAGAGAACTGCCAGGTTTCAGCACCAGCGAAACATCCCTTTGTTTTTGAAAAGGTTAAAAGGAATCGCGTGATCAACTATGTACACAATTCTTGAAAAGGAATTCATTACACAAACCGTATTCCGGATGAAGGTCGAGGCGCCGGAGATCGCCCGGAAGAGGCGGGCGGGACAGTTCATCATCCTCCGCACCTGCGATACCGGTGAGCGGATTCCCCTGACGATCGCCGACGGGCATGCCGAAGAGGGCTGGATCGAGCTCGTTGTCCAGGTTGTCGGCAAGACGACAAAGCATCTCTCGACCCTGGAATCCGGTGACGCGCTGTGTGATCTTGTCGGTCCCCTGGGTCGGCCGACGCACATCGAGCTGTACGGGACCGTCGTCATTGTCGGCGGCGGGATCGGCATCGCCCCGTCATATCCGATCGTCCAGGCGATGCGGGCGGCCGGCAACCAGGTTATCTCGATCCTCGGTGGGCGAACGAAGGACCTCGTCATCATGGAAGGGAAGATGAAGGAGACGAGCAACCGGGTTTTCGTTACAACGGACGACGGGTCGTACGGGACGAAGGGACTGGTCACCGACGCCCTCCAGAAATTGATCGATGACGGCGTCAGGATCGATCTCGTCGTTGCAATCGGTCCGCCGATCATGATGAAGTTCGTGAGCCTGCTGACCAAAAAGTACGAGATTCCGACGCTGGTCAGTCTCAACACGATCATGGTCGACGGCACGGGGATGTGCGGTGCGTGCCGGGTGACCGTCGGTGACGAGACGAAGTTCGTATGCGTGGATGGTCCCGAGTTCAACGGACATGAGGTCGATTTCGATGAAATGATGAAACGACTCCGGATGTACGAGACGCAGGAGAAGGAGTCGATGACCAAATACGAATCGGCGTAATATAGATAGAAGGAGGAAGCGGCATAGACGGACCGCATATGGTATGGACGAGAAGAAGAAACTGAGCCCGAAGGAAAGGCTGAAGATTCCCCCGCAGAAGATGCCGGAGCAGGAAGCCGGTGAGCGCATCCATAATGTAAACGAGGTGCCGTACGGATACGACGACGAGCTGGCCAGGACCGAGGCGATGCGCTGCCTCCAGTGCAAGAATGCGCCGTGCGTCAGGGGATGTCCGGTCGAGATCAATATTCCGGGATTCATCGAGGCGATCCTCGATGGTGATTATCGAAAATCGATCAATGTCATCAAAGAAACCAATATCCTGCCGGCCGTGTGCGGGCGGGTATGTCCGCAGGAGGAGCAGTGCCAGAAGAGCTGCGTGGTCGGCAAGAGCCACAAATCGACGGACGAGGCGGTCCAGATCGGCAAGCTCGAGCGCTTCTCCGCCGACTGGGAGATGGAGCAGGGTGAGGTGGAAGTGCCGGCGATAGCGCTCCCGACGGGCAAGCGCGTCGCCATCGTGGGCTCGGGACCGGCAAGTCTCACGGTCGCCGCCGACGTGCGGCGCGAGGGGCACGAGGTGACGATCTTCGAGGCGCTCCACAAGCCGGGCGGCGTTCTCATATACGGGATACCTGAGTTCCGTCTGCCGAAGCGGATCGTGATGCGCGAGGTGGAAAATTTAAAGAAGATGGGCGTGACGCTCAGGACCAACATGGTGATCGGCAAGGTATTCACAATCGATGAACTGTTCGATGAAGGGTACGATGCGGTCTTCGTCGGCACGGGAGCGGGTCTGCCGATGTTCATGCACATACCCGGAGAGAATCTCAACGGAGTCTACTCCGCCAACGAGTACCTTACGCGTGCCAACCTGATGCAGGCCTATTCGTTCCCCGAGACCGATACGCCGATCGCGCGTCCCCGGAACGTCGCTGTCTTCGGCGGCGGAAACGTGGCAATGGATTCGGCCAGGACGGCGCTTCGCCTCGGCGCTGATAACGTCTATCTCGTCTACCGTCGTTCCCGCACGGAGATGCCGGCCCGGGTCGAGGAGATCGAGCATGCCGGGAAGGAGGGCGTTCAGCTCTGTCTGCTCCAGAACCCCGTGCGTATACTCGGTAACAAGGACGGTTGGGTCGAGGGGGTCGAGTGCATACGGATGGAACTCGGCGAGCCGGACGAATCGGGCAGACGGAGGCCCAGGCCGGTCAAGGGGAGCGAATTCACGATCGATGTCGATACCTGTATCGTCGCGATCGGGAACTCATCGAATCCGCTCGTCCCGGATACCACGCCGGATATCGCGACCAACAAGTGGGGTAACATCACCGTCGAGGAGGAAACGCTGAAAACGAGCAAGAAGGGGGTATTCGCGGGCGGCGATATCGTTCTCGGCGCCGCGACGGTGATTCTCGCGATGGGCCAGGGCCGTAAGGCCGCCATTGCGATGAACGAGTACCTGCGGACCGGCGTATGGTGATGTGCGCGTGGGATACACAGGCAGAGCCGCCCGCCGACGGGCGGCTCTTTTTATGACCGGCGTGTGGGTGTGATTTCTTACAGGGGAAGGGATGGACGTCAGAGTTCGGTCACGTTCTCCACACCCTCCATGTGCGACAGCGCTTCGATGAGCCGGTAATGCTTCTTCGGGCTTGCCGTGTACTCGAATGTCGCCGTCCAGGACGAGCCGGAGCGATTCACATCGAGCGCCTCGCTCACGATTTTCATAATGGTGAATTCCTCGATGATCGTGCCGATGATCCCCCTGCGGGCATCGAGGGTGAGCTGGATGATGTGGTTGGGTCGAATTCCGGCGATCGCATTCTCGAGATACTTGATCAGTGTCAGTGTGATGGTGATGCATGCGGCTCCCACGACTGCGAGGAGTATGTGTCCTGCCCCGATCGCGAGGCCGAGTGCCGAGAGAACCCAGATCGTCGCGGCCGTTGTGAGCCCGGAGACGTGGAACCGGGAGCGTATGATCGTTCCCGCGCCGAGAAAACCGACACCCGTCACCACCTGCGCCGCGATCCGTCCGGGGTCTGCGGCATGTCCCGCCATGCGCGCCACCTCGATCGAGATGATCATGATGAGGCAGGAACCGATGCACATCAGCATGTTGGTGCGTATTCCCGCCGCTTTTCCCTGAAACTCCCGCTCCAATCCCACCGCCGCTCCAATCACGAGGGCGATGAGCAGCCGAGTAATGTACGTCATGAGTGGTTCGGGCATCGATCGACCTTCCGCGGATGTCTTCGTGCGGCACCTCTCCTCTATCCGACGATTCCACCGGACATGGCCGGCGATCTCTGCGCCGCTGGTATGGATCGAGTGTATGAAGATATGCGAAGACGTTTCAAGGGAAAATCGTGTTTTCCATTTTCGCTGGCATAGGGTTGCATTCCCCGCTATCTTAACAGGGCTTACGCTATCGACGTGGTATGTTGATCCGATGAAATGGGAAGATGTTATATCGCCGAACGAGCTCATGGGGGAACGGGCACGGCTGCGTCTCGTCGCCGGAGGCCGGGTTCAGGGCGTCGGGTTTCGTCCCACCGTCTTCCGGTATGCACGCGCGGCCGACCTCGCCGGATTCGTGAAGAACACGAGAGAGGGTGTCGTGATCGAGGTCGAGGGCGCACCGGCGGCGATCGATCATTTCGGCCGCCGGCTGCTCAGCGAGCCGCCGCCCCTGGCGCGCATCGATACGGTGACCGCGACGCTCACCTCATCAACCGGCGCACGGTCGTTCGAGATCGAGGCGAGCGATGGACCGGGGAGCCCCGAGACCCTCTTCCCCGTGGATACGGCCGTGTGTGACGACTGCCTCCGCGAGATGCGCGATCCCCGTGACCGGCGGTTCCGGTACCCATTTATCAACTGCACGAACTGTGGACCCCGCTTCACGATCATCGAGGGCCTGCCGTACGACCGGCCGCTTACGACGATGCGCTCTTTTGTGATGGATAGTTTCTGCGGGTCCCAGTACACGGATCCGCACGACCGCCGGTTCCACGCCGAACCGGTATCGTGTCCCGCGTGCGGGCCGATGCTGCGCTTGATCGATTCGGCGGGGAAGGAAATCCCGGGCGATCCCGTGGACGGGACGCGGCACCTTCTCGGCGAGGGCGGCATTGTCGCGGTCAAGGGGCTCGGAGGGTACCATCTCGCCTGCCTCGCGAACGATCGAAAGGTGGTGCTCCGTCTAAGGGAGCGCAAGCGCCGGCCGGTAAAACCGCTCGCTCTGATGTTCCGCGATCTCTCGGTTGTAAGGCGGCACTGCGTTGTGGATGCCGTGGAGCAAAGGTTGCTCGCATCGCCCGAAGCGCCGATCGTACTGCTCAGGCGGGCGGAATCGGACCTTCCCGATGAAATCGCACCCCGAAACGGCTACATCGGCTCGATGCTGCCGTACACGCCTCTCCATCATCTGATCATGGAGGCATTCAAGGTGCTCGTCATGACATCCGCCAACTTTACCGATGAACCGCTGATATCCGTTGAAGAAGAGCTGCACGCTATCCTCGAATCGGTGGCGGATGCGGCACTTGTCCATGACCGCCGGATCGCCCACAAGTGTGACGATTCGATCCTGTTCGTGCCGGCGGGCACCGCCGTTCCTATCCGGCGGGCTCGCGGATTCGTGCCGGAGCCGATACCTCTCGTACGCGCTCCACGAAGAACGATACTCGCCGTAGGTGGACAGGAGAAGGGTACCTTCGCCCTTTCAAAGGGTGGTGCGGCGTTTCTCTCTCCGCATCTCGGCGACCTGGGCGATTTCAGGAGCCAGCGCAATTTCCGTTTGGAACTCGAGGAATTTCTGAATATCCTCAAAGTCGTTCCGGAGACCGTAGCCCACGATCTCCATCCCGATTACTTCACGAGCCGCCTCGCCGCGGAGATCGACGTACCGGTGAGAATCGGAGTGCAGCATCACCATGCCCACGCGGTGAGCGTTATGGTGGAGCACGGCCTCGCCGAGCCCGTGGTCGCAGTCTGCTTCGACGGTACGGGGTTCGGCGTCGATGGGAAATTCTGGGGGGGCGAGTTTCTCCTCGCTCGCTACGCGGATTTTGATCGTATCGCGCACGTGAAGTACCTGCCGCTCCCCGGCGGCGAAGCGGCGATTCGAGAGCCGTGGCGCATGGGACTCATGCACCTGTGGAACGCCTTCGGCGAGCGCGTGCTCGATCTCGATCTTCCCGTTTCCCGCTTGCTCGCCGGCCTGCCTGCCCGAGAGGTGCTCGAACTCGCCCGCCGCGGGATCAATGCACCCCTCTCCTCCGGAATCGGCCGGCTGTTCGATGCGGTGGCGTTCATACTGGGATGTGGACAGCGGGTTACGTACGAGGCGGAGGCCGCGGTGGCGCTCGAGGCCCTCGCTCTCAGGGGGGATGCCGGGAATCGGATGTACCGTTTTGATACGGATGATGGTACCATGCGTATCGTCGATCCGGCACCGGTTGTGATGAAGGTGATCGAAGAGCTCAAGGCGGGTACCCGGCGGGAGGATATCGCCGCCGCCTTCCACCGTAGTGTGGCGGCTCTGGTCGTATGGCTCTCGTCCGACTTGGCGAAACGCCACGGGGCCGGCGCGGTGGTCTGCTCGGGCGGTGTATTTCAGAATCGTCTTCTCTGCGAGGAGATCGTCCTGCGTGCCGGTTCGTTGCAGGTGCCGTTCTATCAGCATGAGGTCACACCGCCGAATGATGGTGGGATCTCGCTGGGACAGCTTCAGGTTGCCGCGGCGCGGATCGAGCGCGGAGTGGTGTAATCAACAGGGGTGATCATCGGTGCTCCGTACTGCTAAAGGGGTGTGGTGAACAATGCCGGACAGGTCCGAAGATCACGTTCTCCTCGCGCACGGCGGCGGGGGAGTGCTGATGCGGGAACTCGTTGCCGAAATCGTCTCGAGACTTGGCGCGGACCCCGGCGGCGCCCTCCAGGACAGCGCCGTTCTGGCGGTGGAGAAAGGCCGGATCGCCTTTACGACGGATACCTTCGTCGTGAGCCCCCTTTTCTTTCCGGGTGGCGATATCGGCCGCCTCGCCGTCTGCGGTACGGTGAACGATCTCGCCGTATGCGGCGCCCGCCCGCTGTACATATCCCTCTCGCTGATCATCGAGGAGGGATTTGCCGTCTCCTCGCTCGTTCGTATTGTCGATTCGATCGCCGGTGCGGCCGGAGAGGCCGCCGTAACGGTGGTGACGGGCGATACCAAGGTTGTGGAGAGGGGAAAGGGTGACGGTCTTTTCATCAACACGTCCGGTGTGGGTGTCATACCCGCCGGCGTTGATCTCTCCTCGGCGGCCGCCCGTCCCGGCGATCTGGTCATCGTGAACGGCCCCATCGGTGAGCACGGCCTCGCCATTCTGAGCCGACGGGAGGGGATCGATTTCAGCGGCGATCTGAGGAGCGATATGGCCCCGCTTTCCACGATCATCGTACCGCTGCTTCAGGAGAAGGGCGGTATCAGGGGAATGCGTGATGCCACGCGCGGCGGCCTCGCGGCCGTTCTCAACGAGATAGCGGCCGATTCGGACGTTTGCATCCGTATCGAGGAGGATACGGTGCCGATCGGCGAGGCGGTGCGCGCGGGGTGCGAGCTGATGGGGTACGAACCGCTCCATATCGCGAACGAGGGGAAGTTCGTCGCCGTCGTCGAGCGTGATTGTGCGGAAGAGGTACTCGCATTTCTCAGAGGCAACCCGCTGGGACGTGAGGCCGCCGTTATCGGCGAGGTTCTCGAGGAACCGGGCGGCTGCGTCATCGTGAAGACGTCGTTCGGTGGCGAGCGGGTGCTGGATGTCCCGTACGGCGATCTTCTCCCCCGTATCTGCTAGGGCTTAATAACTGCATCGATTGTTCCGGCGCAGGGTGCGGATCGGCGCGCGTGCGGCCTCGGCACAAGGGCGGTCGCGACATGCATGAGGCCGGTGGCGCGGGGGACCGCCGGTCAGGTGCTCGGGGTGCTTTCCTCGTGGATAGGGCTGAGCAGGCGGTGGATGAGTTGGCTCCTGCTCTGTACCAGCAGAATCCGGTACACATTGTATAGGGTGTTCTTCACGGTTTTTTCGGTGATATCCAGCTCTGCGGCGATTGTTCTGTTCCTCTTGCCCAGCAGGAGATGATAGAGGATCTCACGTTTTCGTTTCGATAGCCTCATGACCGCATCCTTGTCCCTCGCGCCGGTGCGTTCGAGGATGCGTTCAAGTGTGTCGTCGAGATTCCCGCCGCCGGGGCCGGCCGTTCCGTGGCGCGTTGTGCCGGCCGGTATGGCATCATCCGGTGCGAATCGCGGTGTTTCACCAATCCGTACATCGGAGGGAGCGCCGGCGGAACCGGCGGGCGGTGGGGCCTGCGTATGATCGTGGAGATACGATTGCACCAGATGCAGCGATTGCACGCTCGATTCGAGGTCGGAACGGATTCTCGATGCGATGATCCGCTCCATGAGATCGTCGAGCCGCGCCGGGGCGTTGGCCGGGGAGAAGCTCCCGAGAAGCCGTTCGAGGTTGCCGAGTTTGTGCTCGATCGTTTCGAGCCGGCTCGAGAGGGCATCGCCGAGGGCGACCGATTTCGATCGCTCAAGCTCTCTTAATAGGTGTTCGATTTCGATCATGGCCTCACGTGCATGGTTTAAATGTTCATTGTCTGCAGTATGGCCATTCTCGCTCTTCATATAGTGGCCTACCGAAGCAGCCGTGACTAGTTGTGTAAAAGCACGTGTGTAAAAGCACGTGTTGTTGACTCAGTCCCTCGATACCGTTTTATGCAAGGCGCGTACCATTTCATCGCCAGTCCATCACTCTTCGTAACTTCTTTAATGATTGGTTATTATAAACATCCACCTCCGCTCCGTATCGATTGGAACGATTTGAATCCGTCAAATCGTATGTACGAGCGTAATATATATCCTTTATCTTAATAGTATGCCGAGTTAATATATTTATTAAAGTAATAAGAAGTCTTGTAAAATCCATCATGCATTTGTTAATAATAAGTTACCACATCTCATTTTATTCTTTTTAGGTTATTCTACTATTTATAATATCTGTCTATGGGGCATATCACTCACTTCTATTTGAGTTGATTTGTGTATTTGCGCCGCCCTCTCAGGGAGAGCTTGCGCACACGTATGATACGTTGTACGTTCTTTGATACGGAACGGGCCCTGTACGGATCGTGTGATGGAGGGTATGCAGCGGAATGATCGATTATCACATACACAGCAATTTCTGCGGTCACGCCACGGGCGAGCTGGAGGAGTACGTCGCCGAGGCGCTCCGGAAGCGGTTTGTCGAGATCGGATTCAGCGCGCACCTGCCCAAGGTCACGGTGCCCGATCCCTACCATGCGATGCTCGAGGAGGATCTACCCCGCTACGTGGAGCGCGTCAAGGGGCTCCAGGAAAAGTACGCCGGGCGGATCACGATCAAGCTGGGGATCGAGTCGGATTACTTCATCGGGCACGAGGTGGAAACCCGGCGCCTGATCGAGACCTACCCCTTCGACTACGTATTCGGCTCGCTCCATTTCCTCGGCGACTGGCATTTCACGAGCCGCGCCGGATTGGACCGGTACCGGACCGAGAATCCCGACGGTGCGTATGCGCGGTACTTTGATCTCGTCAGGCAACTGATCCGGAGCGATCTCTTCGATGTGCTCGCGCATCCCGATGCGATCAGGAGGGCCGGATTCCACCCGAATACACCGATGGGCGATACGTATCGTGATATTGCCCGCCTTCTCCGTGAACGGGGAATGGCTCTCGAGGTGAACACTGCCGGTATACGCCGCCGAACAGGTTCCCTCTACCCGGAACCGGCGTTTCTGGCAGTTGCGGCGCGGGAGGGCGTGCCGGTCACGATCGGCTCCGATGCGCATGAGCCGTGGGATGTGGGCAGGGATTTCGATACGGCATTCCGGCTCCTCCGGGATTCCGGGATCGGGGAGGTCGCGACCTACACGAAACGTCGCATGAGGATGCGCCCCCTGTCCGATTTCTCGGAGTACGGCGATTCCGTACCGCATAATCGATCTTCATTCTCCCGTGCGCACCGATCAAACGGTACCGCTTCTGAATGAACCTTGACAGTATCTGGCGCAGTCGGTATTTTGCATTCAAAATAGAGAAT
Source organism: uncultured bacterium (assembly GCA_965601905.1). Classification (GTDB taxonomy): domain Bacteria; phylum Krumholzibacteriota; class Krumholzibacteriia; order Krumholzibacteriales; family Krumholzibacteriaceae; genus DATKWS01. The sequence goes on from CBFCXB010000004.1 coordinate 11,936, forward strand.
CGGGCATCGAAGGAGGTTCCGTTCATGGCGCGAGAGGAGGGAGAGGGAGTAGGCCGTTCCCTCGAGTGAATTGACTGAAAAGAAGGTATTGAAACAGGGTCTCACATTTGATGATGTTCTTCTTATTCCGGCCAAATCGCGTGTACATCCTCGAAAAGTCAACATCACAACACGGCTCACCCGCAAGATAAAACTGAACGTACCGATCGTCTCGGCGGCCATGGACACGGTGACCGAGACGGAGCTTGCGATCGCGCTCGCCCGCGAGGGCGGCATCGGCATCATTCACAAGAATTGCTCCATAACCGAGCAGGCGGAGAACGTCGACCAGGTCAAGCGGAGTGAGAGCGGCATGATCACCAACCCGGTCACCCTCTCGCCCGATCAACTGGTGAGCGATGCGAAGGAGGTTATGCACCGGTATCGCATATCGGGTCTTCCGATCACGGAGAACGGCACTCTCGTCGGCATTCTCACCAACCGCGACCTCCGGTTCATCGAGCGGGACGACCTGTCGGTCGGCGAGGTGATGACCTCCGAGAATCTCATAACGGCTTCCCAGGGCATCAAGCTCGACAAGGCGATGCGTATCCTGCACGAGAACAGGATCGAGAAGCTCCCCGTTGTGGATAAAGAGTACAAGCTCATCGGTCTCATCACGGTCAAGGACATGCAGAAAAGGCTCGATTTTCCGAATTCCTGCAAGGATGCCAGCGGACGGCTGCTGGTGGGGGCGGCGGTCGGCGTCACGAAGAATACGATCAAGCGCGTCGACGCCCTGATCGATGCCAATGTCGACGTCATCGTCATCGATACGGCGCACGCCCATTCGGCCGGTGTTCTCAAGACGATCGAAAAACTGCGGAAGCGTTACCGCAGTCTTCAGCTTATCGCGGGGAATGTCGCCACGGCCGCGGCCGCGCGGGAAATCATCCGGCTCGGCGTGGATGCGATAAAGGTCGGCATCGGGCCGAGTGCAATCTGCACGACGCGAGTCATCGCCGGTATCGGGATTCCGCAGATCACGGCCATCATGGACTGTGCCACCGTGGCATCGAAAGCGGGTGTGCCGCTCATAGCCGACGGCGGCATCAAGTATTCGGGTGATATCACGAAGGCGATCGCGGCGGGCGCCGATTCGGTGATGATTGGAAGCCTGTTCGCCGGCACGGAGGAGAGCCCCGGGGAGATTATCTATCATGAAGGAAAGAGCTACAAGGTATACCGCGGCATGGGTTCCATCGGGGCGATGAAGGCGGGCAGCAAGGACCGGTACTTCCAGGAGGCGATCCAGGAAGAGAGTAAACTCGTCGCCGAGGGGATCGAGGGACGCGTTTCCTACAAGGGGAACTTGTCGAGTAACGTGTTCCAACTCATCGGTGGTCTCAGATCGGGCATGGGGTACTGCGGGGTCGCCTCGATCGAGCAGCTCAGGAAGAAGGGGCGATTTATCACCATTACCCAGGCCGGCCTCCGGGAGAGTCACCCGCACGATATCGTCATAACGAAGGAAGCGCCGAACTACCGGGCCACATGAGCGCCGGGGGGTATGGCGTGGGGGCGGAATGGCAGCTGTCGATAATCTGATGCATCTTCAACGAGCGGCCGAGAGACAGCGTATCGATCTGGTTGCCTCTGCGGAGATCGATCCCGAACACCGTGAACAGTTTCACCCTTCCCTCCACGAGGTGGGTGAATCGCTCGATTCTGCGCTCGTGATCGGTATCCGGCTGTCGCAGCCGGCGCTCGACACCGTCAAGGTCGCGCCGACATGGACATATTACCACCATTACCGCATGGTCAATTTAGCGCTCGATCAGGCGGCGCTCGCTATCAGCGGCGCGTGCCGGCGGAGCGGTTTCAGCGCATTTCCCGTGCCTGCTTCCCAGATTCTCGATTGGAATCATCTGCGGGGGCACCTCTCCCACCGGGCGATGGGGGAGATGGCTGGATTGGGATGGCGGGGGAGAAATAACCTGCTGGTGCATCCCCGCTTCGGCTCGATGGTGCGGTACGCGACGGTACTGACGGACATGCCGCTGCCCGATCGAAGCGCCGAGGAGGATATCACGGGATGCGGCGAGTGCAACGAATGTGTTACGGCTTGCCCCGTCGGCGCGATACACGAAAATGCTGAGTCGTTCGAGCTCGACCGATGCACCGCTCAGCTCAGACGATTCTCCCGGGAAGAGAAACTCAATACGATGATCTGCGGGTTGTGCGTGCGTGTCTGCAGGGGGCTCATTACGGGAGCACGCGCTCACTGAGGATACTGCGATGAAGAGTACACTGGCCAAGATCAATCAGACGATCTGGGAGCTGCGCCGCGAAGTGCAGCGGAGGCCGGACAACGCGATTCTAAAACGTGACCTGGTCAAGTTCTTCCACGAGAGCCGTCACTACGCCGAGAGACGGGACGGCATTCCTGAGGAGGAGCGCAGCTTCCTGCTTCTTCAGAAACGGGAATCGATCTGCTGCTTGCTCATTCATGGGGCGGGCGGTTCGCCCAGCGAGATGCGGGGACTCGGTGAGTATCTCTTCCAGCAGGGTTTCAGTGTCTACGCGATGCGGCTTCCCCTGGAGATATCCCCCGATGCCAGCGCGAGGCGGCCTGCCGCGGCACGCGCTTGGTGGAATGACCACCGCGGCGGGAAAAATGATATCGAGGTGAACCGCTGGAACGTCAGCCTGTCCGAATCGGAGATCGTGCTCGACACCCTTCTTGCGTACAATCCGCATACCTATGTGATCGGTCTCAGTTTCGGCGGGACGATCGCCTTGAACCTGCTCGGCACACACGCTCCCATGGGCACCATTCTCATCTCTCCCGCCCTCTACATTGTGAAATCGGGGCGTTATCTCCTCTTCCAGTTCGTGCGGAAGGTGTTGCCTCCCGCCGCGCGGAGCGTCGCACCACGCGAGTACACCGTTCTGGATCTGGTCGAGAGGACCCGGATGCGGCTTCAATCGATAGAGGCGCCGGTATGTGTTGTGCAGGCGGCCGATGATCCGATCATTTCTCAGAAGGGTTTTGCATTCCTGAAGGCGAGGTTGCAAAATCCGAAATCCCGTTTTCACCTCCTGCCGCGTGGTGGTCACCTTCTGATCTCCGGTGAGAACCAACAAGAGGTGTTCGATATATGCGGTGATTTCATTCGGGAAATATAGCTTCAAACGGCAGGATGTAGGTTGCTGCGGGTGGCGCCGGACGGGGTCCCCACCGCGCACAGCGACAGCGAGCACGGTGGGGTAGGCCGGTGTCAGGACCCGCGGCAACCCACCGAAAGTTCTGCGTATCAAGATCAGATCTTATTCAAGTTCGAATCGAAATGTCGGATCGATGTTACGGATCCTGTCGGCGAGTTCGTCGAGGTCCCGTCTCGCATCCAGTGACGGCTCATGCCGGTAGCTCGAGTACGCATCGAGGAACTCATCGTAGAGGATTTCACGCTCACCCCGTTCCTCTACATGTTCGATCGAGTGCCCGAGATGGTACAGCTCACCGCTCGTTATTTTACGGTACATGTTCAGATACTCGCTTCGCATCAGGGAGAGGATCCTGAGATACTTTTCGAAGCCAGTGGAGAGTTTGCCGAGAACCGTTTCCAGGGCGGTGCTCCTGCGATACATCTCGCGGCAGTACGATTGCGCGAGGTTGTAGTAAGCCATCCCTCTCCCGATGTAGCTCTCGAGCGGAATGCTCAAATGCGGGACGGACCGCGGTCTCATCTGCGCGGGATTGTCGAAGATACCGATCGAGACGAGCAGGAAGTCTGCGTTTGCCTTGTATGCCTGGTATTTCATGGAACTGTTTTCCATCGATTCCACGAGCTCGAAAAGCTGTATGTCGTATGTTCTAATGTATTTTCCCGCCGCCGCGTGACGGGCCGGATCGACCAAAGAAGCGAGAAGTCCCGCCAGATACACGTTGACGTCTTCATCGAAATACTCGTCATTGGTGGGATGCCCGCTTTCGATCCTGCTGTACAGCAGGTTATTCATCATGAAGAAGTAGGTATGGCTCTGCTCCCGATCCCGATTGGTGCCTATCGCAGTATATGTCTTCGAAACATGCATGGTGCTCTACCCCGGTGACTCCCGCGATGCTGTTTCCGGTGCCGGTCGGGATAATTGAGCAAGGTCTATGCCACGTGATAATTACTCCGGTGTTGCGAAATAATTTGTTTTATAAATTACAGTTTTTACTATATAATGTTAATCAAACATGGATATCAGTTTGTTTATACCCACCATTGCAAAGGGGGATGCATGCGTATCGGATTCCTCCAACTGCGCCCGAAGTTCGGGGCGGTCAAGAAGAATGTGAAGAAAGCGGTAACACTCCTGTCGAGGGTTTCCGATGCAACGATCGTTCTTCCCGAGCTCTTCAATACGGGGTATCTGTTTCGCAACCAAAGGGAGCTCGCCTCCCTGGCGGAAAGCGTCCGGGGCGGGTACACCATCGGAGAAATGAAGAAGATAGCGAAGAAGCAGCGATTGAACCTCGTATTCGGCATGGCCCAGAAATACAAAGACAAATTCTACAACTCCGCCATTTTCGTATCGGAGAACGGCAAGATCGAGGTGTACCAGAAGGTGCATCTCTTCGATCGCGAGAAACTGTTTTTCACGAGGGGCAACTCGTTGAAGGTCGTATCGACCAGCGATGCGAAGCTCGGTCTTCTCCTCTGCTTCGACTGGATATTCCCCGAGGCCAGCCGCGTGCTGGCGCTTCGTGGTGCGCAGGTATTGTGCCACCCGAGCAACCTGGTTCTTCCCTACGCGCAGGATGCGATGAAGACACGATGCATCGAGAACTGCGTCTACGCGGTGACGACGAACAGGATCGGAACCGAGCGCCGCGGGACGATAACCCTCACCTTCTCTGGGGGGAGTCAGATCGTCGGTCCAAAAGGGGACGTGCTTGTATCGGCGGGGGACAGGAGTGAGTCGTTGAAGGTCGTCGACATCAACATCGGAGAGGCAAATAACAAGAACGTCACGCCGAACAACAACATCATTGATGACCGGGTACCCGCTGTCTACGCAACGATCACGAGAAGAAAACGGTAGAACCTGAACCGCGCGCCGCACACACCGCGTGTCTCACAAAGCGGCAGGGGGGCTCATCTGAACTCTTTGCAAAACGCAAAGCAGGTGGGTATATGCATCCCTTCGATCCTCTCAAGTTCTTCGAGATTTCGCATAACTCCTTAAAAGATAGCGGATTGTCATTATAATGACCCTGGCATAATCTTTGCGAAATTCCGTTACGATTATAACGTAACCGTACCGTTCTATTCGAATAATGGTCTTTTTTCATCGAACTCGAAGGAGAAGACGTTGCGTAAAGAATCTCGAAAGAAGCCGGTTTTAACATCACCGTGGAAGATCGGGATGCTGGTCGCACTTCTGCTTGTCGTGATCTGTATCGGCACAGGATACTACTTGATCCGTATCTACGACGTGAAGCTCGCGTGGCTCGGTGTCGAAGGGGGACGATGGCACATTGATTCTTCCGTTTTCTTCCGGGACATGTATATCCTCGCGACGGCAGTGGTTGCGATCTCGCTCATCGGCTATTTTCTCGTGGCCTCCGCGGTTCGACGCTACAAGTTTTACCTGGATTCGGGGCAGGACTATCGAAAGATGATATCTCTGGCCGACAGCATCGACGATCTGACGAATCCCGCGCAAATCGCGAGGCTCTCCGATTACCCGGAACTCCAGAATGTTCTCCGAAATTACGGTGATCAGATACGCGAGTTTTCCCAGGAGCTCGAGCAGCGTGAGCAGGAGCATCGCTCCGTCGATCTCGAAATGGAGATCGAATCCCTATTGAGCGGTGAAACCGTGCAAGAAGGGGTGGTCGAGGGAAAATGGTGGGCTCCGCTGTTCAAGAAACTGGAGAAGTACACGAACGACAATCGCGAGATCATCGCCGATATCGAGGATCGTGTCGAGCAGATCCGTAAGATATTCTGTAGCGTCGTGCTCTCCAACGGGAAGGTGCTGGAGGCGGCGAGCGGAGCGAGTGAGGATGTTATCGAGATCGTGCAGGCCATCGGCGAGTTGAACAGTATCGCTCATAAGGTGGGTGCGCCGGCCATGGGCGGCGCCAAAAACTCTTCCGTACCGGGAAACGGGGGGTTGACCTCCTCGGTTGCCCGGATGGAGGATTCGCTGCGGCGGATCGAGCGGGACGGGCAGGTAATGGATGAATTTTCGGAGGAGAACAATGCGCTCGCCCTCAGTATCGCCCTGATGGCCGCGAAGGGCGGCGCCAGCGACACGGATCTCGCCCAGTTCGCCGAGAAGGCAAGGAATACCGCCGAGCGGTTCAAGAAACTCGGCGCCGATATTAATGCCATCGCATCCGACATTGCCGGCGGCTGCCGTGCCGTGCGCAAGGAGTGTCGTTTGGCGGAATCATGCAGCGAGACGGACAGTCCCGATATGCAACGCGCCCTCTCCGAGATATCGCTGCGGATCGAGCGGTACAGCAAGTCTCTCGATCAGAAGATCACCGGCCTCAAGAATGAGCTCAAGGATGTAAATGAACTTCTGCAGCAAGGCCTTTCCAGACTCGAGATTTCCGGCGAGGCTCATGCGGATGTCGGTGGGGAGAAGATCGGTGACCGGTCGAGCAATGAGGGCGATGCCAGCATCGTCAACTTTGGTGTCCAATCCGATTATGGTTTGGACGACGAATCGGATCTCGTGATCGACCACGGCAAGCTGTGGGAGGATGAACCGGTCTGCGATGAGCCCGCCGTGCGGGAAGATGCATTCGAGGACGAGGCGGCAACGACATCGCGGGAGGGGGCGGACGAAGATGTGCGGACACCGTTCGCGCGCGATGATGCTCACGAAACGGCAATGGCCGCCGGATCCGGGAGAGTGGCATCCGGTGAAACGAATACGGAAGATATGACCGACGATGGAGAGGATGGTGCATCCCCGGATCAAGAAACGGAATCCGCAGAGGCGGCCACAAATGACGGCTGGATACATGAAATGCCCGCCCAACGGTGGCTCAAGGTCGACGTCGAGGGATCAGAGCCGATGCACAGCGTGGACGTCGAGATCACGGAGAACCGGAGCGCACCTGGCACAAACAATCGGCTCGAGGAGCGGCAGGAACCGAGCTATGGTACGGTGGGACGCGAGGATTCACCCGGAGCAGCAGATCTCGAGGCGTACGTCGATGACGGCGAGCCCGTGCACGATCTCTTCGAGCTCGGAGCGGTTGAATATGTAAAGGAAACGAAGCGTCCTTAATACAGCGAGGCACATTCGAACATGCTGATCAACGAGAATAGGCAACTGTTTGCCGAGCAGATCGGCGATCATATCGAGAAGCTGAACGACCTGATGGTGAACGCCTCTGGCGAGACCGTCGGCGAGGAGATCGTCCAGAGGACATGCCTCGCAACCAGGCTTCTCGAGGGAAGTACCAATATGCTCGGTTTCGATACATGGAGTCGAACGCTCTGTGTGTTCAGAAAGCTGCTCGAGCACATGTTGCGTGTGGGAGGTACGTGGGACGAACAGCTCTCCCAGATCGTTTCCGAGATTCTGGAAGCCGAGGAGCAGGTGGCGGCGGAGATCACCACCGGTGAGGGCGGCGAACAGGTTGCAGCCGCTGCATTCGAGGGTCTCCAGCGGGAGACGGAGGCGCTCATGGGCGAGTCGATCCCCGAGGGGGATCCCGGCGCGTGTTCGCTTCAGTTCGAACCGTTGCACACCGAACCGGCGGTATCACCGGCGGCGCATCGTGAAGGATCGACCGTGCTCGATACGCTCATCGAATCCCTCTGCGCCGCGCGGGAAACATTGGAAAGGTGTGTGAAGGGCAGGGATCGAAGCGATGGCACTATCGATAATCTCGCCGAGGCGATCGGCGAGAGTGAATTCCTCTTCGCGATCGTGCGGGATATTGTCAGTCATGTGGCCACAGACCGCCGCGCGTTCACATTCCGGGTCACGGGCAAAACCGTTATGGAGGGAATGCGGGATTTCTTCGATGTGCACGTGAGGCTGAGGGGATGGCGCGCCAAACTCGATATGCACGGCGACGATATGATGCTTGACGGCGAGCTGGCGAGAGCGCTGACGGTGATGCTGGAGCGCTGCATATTCGATATATGCTCGATGTACGAATCCCGTGAGGGATTCATACTCGCAATGAGAATTCACATCATCAACCGCGGTTCTTTTCTCGAGACGCGCATCTTCGACAACGGCCCCGATTTTCTCAGCGACACCGAAGTCGAGAGTTACGACGCGGCTGCGTACTATAAGGGCCTGATCAGCGTTCGCACGATTCTAAAACAGTGGGGTGGACTTCTCTGGGTGGAACCGGACACGGCGGAGGGCGAACGTTTTCGTTTCACTCTCCCCTGCAGCAGCTCGGCGAACGAGTACCGGATCCTTGAAGCATCGGGGATCGAACTCGTGGTGCCGCTCCGCAACATCGAGGATCTGGTAACGCCCGGTACCGATGGAATCACGCACCACAACGGCGTCCGATACATCAGGTGTGGGGATCATCGGGTACCGCTATACCGCATTGATGAACTTACCGACGGTCAGGTCGATGCCCGCGCCGATGGTGATCGCATCGCCATCATCGGTCTCGCGGAGAAACGGATCGGATTATTCGTTGAGAGGGAGGGGACGGCCGTCGAGTGTATAGCAGATCAATTCACGGAGAATGAATGGGCCGATCTTTCAACGCGGCAACTCCACATGGGAGAGCAGGAATATCCCGTGCTTGACGTGCGCCTGGTTATGGAGAAGATAGACTACCTCAAGCAGCTCGATAGCGTGCCGGAAACGTCAGGTTCGTTGCCGATCAGGGAAGAGGTAGAGAATATAGATGTAGAAACAGCGGTTCCGCGTGTGTAGATATGAGCGGACCGATCTCTGTGTGCCTTACAAAAGAGGTCGGATAAACTGTACAGAGAGGTTGTCATGGTGAAACAGCATCAACACGATTACGGAAGCATCATCATCGGTGGTCATGACGACGCCAGTGAGGTAATGACCTCTGTCGAGGCAGCGGATTATCTGAAGATGCATGTCAAGACGGTTTGTCGGCTGGCGAAGGAAAAGAGGATCCCCGCGAAGAAGGTCGGGAGCGAGTGGCGCTTTCTCAGGAGTGTCCTCGATCGCTGGTTGGCGCAGGAAGAGGTCGTCGAGTCCGTGGAGTGATGGCGTTCTATCGGAAACGAAAAGATGGGTAAGACGAAATTTGATAGGCTCGATGCCGGCGGTGCGGATGTGGCGGTATTCCGCATATCCGGCACCCTGGGATTTCATGAAAATGCCAAGATCGAACGGTTGGCCGGGGAATGTCTGAAGCGTGATTTCAGGAGGGTGATCTTCGATTTCACGAATCTCTCCTCTCTCGGAGGCGGAGTGGCCAAGATCCTGCGGGAATTCGTAAGCCGGTTCGGTGAGCTGGGGGGGGATGTCGGCTTCGTCGTCACGAGCGATGTCGTTCTCGATTTTCTCCAGGGTGGGGAGAGTGCGTTTTCCACATACAGTACACTCGAGGAGGCGCTGAGCGCAGCAACCGTGGAAAAGTCCACCACCGAAACGCCGCACTCCGGAGGCGCACGATTCTGCAACAGGTCGGCTGACGATGGTTTCGATAACACCGTCCCGGAGGGGGATGAGGCGGTGGACAAGCACGGGTCGCACCAGAACGTGATTCTGATGTCATACGATGGTCTGGAAATATCACCGGCGCCGGAGACGGCGACCGGGTCCGGCGATTCCCCGGAGGCGGTTCAGACAGGCGTTGCCGGGGGCGGGGCTCCCGGTGCCGCGGACGGTGGCGCCGCGGAGTTGCAGCCTTCGAACGAATATAGGCGGGCGGCGCGGCCGGGTGATTCCGAGCAGGTATTCTCCGAGATATTTGGTGACGAATCTTCGACCACCCCCCCCGATTGGATCGATAAACCGACATCACCCTTCAAGGAATCGGACGTCTGCAGCGCGGGAGAGGAGAAACGGGTCAACAGTCTGAACAGGAAGCTCAAGCGGCGGATTCTCGAGCTGAAAACGCTCTTCTCGATCGGCAAGGATTTCAACTCGAGCAGGGACAGGAAGAGATTGCTCGATATCTTCTTGCTCACATCGATCGCGCAGGGGGGTGTCGAGTCGGCGGTATTCTTCGAGCGGAGGGGAGAACGGTTCGAGCCGGTCATTTCGAAAGGGTTGGACCGGGAGCGCACGGAATCCGTCACGATCTCCTTCAACGATAGTATGGATAAGGACGATACCTGCAAGGTTGTTCCACTCGACGAGTTCGAGATGGATCAGTGTGAACGCGAAGCGCTGAAGGGAATCGGCCTCGAGCATCTCTGCGCCTTCAGGCAGGAGGGGCAGCTCAACGGTCTCGTACTGCTCGGGAAGCGCATTGCAGGCCGGGGTATGAAGCTGGAGGACTTCGAGTTTCTGCAAACGCTCGTCACGCTTGCGCAGAACGCCTACGAGAATGCGGTTATGTTCGAGCGTGAACACGAGCGGACACTGGGTATCGTCAAGACGTTGATCTCGCTGATAGAGGAAAACACGATGCTCAAGGGGACTTCGGAGTTTGTATCGCGGTATGTCGGCATCGTGGCCAAGGATGTGGGGTATCCGGAGGAGGATTTCAAGGATCTTATCTATGGCACGGTGCTTCGCGATATGGGTATGGTCAAGGTCAGTGATCTCATACTGCGAAGCCCGCGCGATCTCACGAAGGATGAGTGGGAGATTATCAAGAGGCACCCGGAGGACGGCGCCGAGATGCTCAGAAGGATGAAGTTCGACGACGTAGTTGTCGAAATCGTGAGATCGCATCACGAACGATTCAATGGTGAGGGGTACCCGAGGGGTCTGGTGGGCAAAGAGATACCGCGAGGAGCGAGGATTATATCGGTCGTCGAGAGTTATGCCGCAATGATCCACGAACGGCCCAACAGGCCTACGCTTTCCGAGCGGGAAGCGCTCGATACGCTCAAAGAGAACTACAGTCTCAGATATGACCGCGAGATCGTGCAACACTTCGCAAAGATCATGGAGAGAGAGATCGCGAAATCGGTTCGTCCCGGAGTGAACGTCGGATAAGGGAAAGGAAGACAGTGGGCGCCGGTATACTTGTCGTCGACGACGATCCCAACGTCGTGGAGATTCTCACGGAATCCCTGCGAAGCAGAGGCTACCGCACCGAATCGGCCCGGAACGGGGAAGAGGCGCTGGAGAAGTACGACCGGTTCGAGCCAGACCTCGTTCTGCTGGACGTTGTACTACCGATAAAGGATGGATTCCAAGTATGTGACGAGATCAGGGCACGCGATATACACCGCGATGTACCGATCATCATGATCTCGAGCAATGTGATCCAGGACACCGTCGTACAGGGATACCACTCCGGCGCCCAGGATTACATCAAGAAGCCTTTCTCGCTCAAGGAGATCCATGCCAAGATCAACTCCTACCTCTCGCAGGCCAACGCCTCGAAGGATCTGCGGGAGCAGAACCTTCTCCTCGAGGGCGAGGTCCAGAAGGGACAGGAAGATTACCTGCGTGTCAACCGGGAACTGAAAAAGAAGATCCTCGATATGCGCACCCTCTTCGGTCTCAGCCTGGATCTCAACAGGTTGCGCGATCCCGATGATCTTGTTCATATTTTCTCCCTTACCCTTATCGGCCAGATCGGCATCAATTCGATCGCGCTGTTCTACGTCTCCAACGAAATGGATGAGCATCTCTCGTTTGCCGGTGGAAAGGGAATTCAGCTCAATGTACTGCGAACCGTTCGGCTCTCGCGGGAGGTTGGACTCTCGAAGTATGCCATCGCCAACCAGGATATTATCAGCCTCGGGGATCCCTCTCTCCCTGAAGACGCCATGCGTGAGGTGTATTTCATGGGCGAGTTAGGATTCACGTACTGTGTTCCGCTGATAGTGAAATCGCAGCTTATCGGAATCGTATTCGTCGGAGAGAAGATCAACAAGCAGCCGTACACGGAGCATGATTTCGATCTCATCAAATCGATCTGCAATTCCGCCGCCACCGGCTTCGAGAATTCACGCCTTTACCTCGAGTTGCAATCGACTTACCTGTCCACCATCAAGGTTCTCGTGTCGACGATCGAGGCGAAGGATTCTTACACGAGGGGTCATACCGAGCGGGTTGCGACGTACGCGAGGATGATCGCCGAACGGTTAAATCTCTCCAAGCGGAACAGGGAGATCGTGAGCTTCGGCGCGGCGCTCCACGATATCGGAAAGCTCGGCGTGTACGAGGACATCCTCAATAAGCCCGGTGATCTGACGGAGAACGAATGGGTGATCGTACGGAGCCATCCCGAGGTGGGGGCCAATATCATACGGAACATGAAATTCCTCGAGGCTGCCTGCGATCTCGTCCGGCACCACCACGAGCGGCTTGATGGCAAGGGGTATCCGGACGGTCTGCGGGGGGACGAGATCTCGATCGGAGCGCGTATCGTCGCGGTTGCCGACAGCTTCGACGCGATGACCAGCGATCGTCCCTACCGGAGGGCATATGCGGTGGACAAAGCGATTGAGAAGCTGAAATGCCAGAAGGAGAAGTTCGATAACGAGATCATCGACCAACTCGAAAGACTCGTCAGGATGGGCATGATAAAGAAGTGATCCGTCGGTGACGGTGCAAACAACGTTTACCAATGTTTGAAGAACCGGTGTTCTTCTTTTTTTGTACCATGTATAGCGAACAGGATGAGCGGCAGGCGTTATCCGCCGCATCTTCCGTTTACGCTTTGCTACCCTGGCCGGCGCAGCACCGGCTTTCCCGGGATCACATATAATGTGCGCTGCCGCATGATGTTACCGCATCACCGGGGTTTATGTCTCGAGGGGGCACGGCATGTGCAAATGGTGACATGCAGACATTCGAATGTGAATGCAACGAGGAGTGTCGGCTCATACGGGTGGTTGATGTGACGGGATGGAAGGTCGCCACTCCTTTTTGCATTCTCCAGTGGTAAGGGCGGTGTTACGCATGCGAGACCGATTCCTCTGATTTGATCCCGATGAGACTTACCAGGTCGTTTCTCAGGGCGTTGATGTCGAGCTTTCGCTTCAGTTTTCCGCCGATCGCGAGCGATATCATCTTCGTTTCCTCGCTCACGATGATGACGATGGCATCGGTTTCCTCGGAAAGCCCGAGTCCGGCCCGGTGACGGGTACCGAGCGATCTCGAGAGACGCGGATTCTGGGAGAGGGGTAGTATGCACCCCGCGGCCACCACCCTGTTTTTTTCGACGATGACGGCACCGTCGTGCAGCGGGCCGGGTGGAGTGAAAATCGTCACGAGGAGCTCGCCCGTCACGCGGGCATCGAGGGATGTGCCGGTTTCGATGTAGTTGCGCAGCCCCACATCGCGCTCGATCACGATCAGCGCGCCCAATCCCTTCTGGCTCAGCTGGTGGCAGGCCTTGACGATCTCGCTTACCGTGCTCGATCCCTCCACCTTGAGGAACATACCGATGATGCGGTTCTGTCCGAGCTGGGTCATTGCTCTTCGTAGTTCGGGCTGGAAAAGAATAACGAAGGCGATGACCCATACGGTTTTCAGGCTGCTCAGGATCCAGTTGAGGGCGTTGAGGTTCAACCACTTGGCGATAAATGATACGATGATGAGGAGGAAGAGACCGATGAACATCTGGAGCGCGCGCGTGCCTTTGATGAGGAGGTAGATGCGGTAGAAAAGGAAAGCAACGATGATGATATCGAGTATGTCGATCGTCAGATTGAAATGAAATGAACTCAAGCGGGTCCGTCCTCCTTTTCGAGCGCTCGCCAGACCTTAATGAAATCGATTGTCTCCTTTACATCGTGAACCCTTATGAACTGCACTCCCCCCTCGAGACATTTGCCGAGCGCCGCCAAGCCCCCATAGAGCCGTTCCGTCGGTTTCCGGCCGGTGATGCCACCGATGAACGATTTGCGGGAGTATCCCACGAGAACCGGGAAACCGAGGCCGTGAAAGGAGGCGATCTCCTCGATCAAGGCCAGGTTGTCTCCCAATCTTTTTCCAAATCCGATTCCGGGGTCAATGATTATTTTGTCGCGCCTCACGCCGTGAGCGATCACGGACGTGGTGCGTTCGCCGAGCCACTCGATGATCTCCGAGACCGCATCGTCGTAATGCGGCTCCTCTTGCATCGTCTCCGGCGTTCCCTGCATGTGCATGATGACGACCGCGGCTCCTGTCTCCACGGCCACCTCGATGGTACGCGGATCGTGCGTGAAGCCGCTGATGTCGTTGATGATCGCGGCCCCCGCCTCGATGGCGGCCCGGGCGACCTCGGCCTTTCGCGTATCGATCGATATCGGGACATTCACCGCGGCGGCAACTTTCTCGAGCACTCCCGTTAAGCGACCGAGCTCCTCGCGAGCGGTCAATGAATGGGAACCCGGCCGGCTCGATTCACCTCCTATATCGATGATCGCGGCGCCCTCTTCGACCATCTGCCGTGCCCTGTCACGTGCTGCGTCGGGATCGATGTACAGCCCGCCGTCACTGAAGCTGTCCGGTGTTACGTTGAGGACGCCTATCACGAGTGGTGTCACGTGGCGGAGGTCGAGCGTGCCGTCGGGAATCGTGACGGCGTATGGTGGATTGCCGAGCCGTTCCAGCAACGTGTCGATCTCGCGGCCCACTTCCGGCAGCCCGAACGGCTGGTAGGCGAGTTTGCTCGAGAGTTCCCCGAGGCGTCGTGCGTTACCGACGATGTATACGGTGGTCGAATCGGGCCGACCGGTGATGACATCGCGATGGACCGCGGCGTCTCCTCCCAGCGAGAGGAGCTGCTGTTTGAGGATATTGGCCGCCGGTGCCGAGACCCGGTCCACCTGGATCATCAGGGTATCGGCCTTTTGCTTGATAATACGGATGCCGGCGTGATCTACACCCGCACCGGCCAGCAGCGATTCGGTGGTT
>CBFCXB010000005.1:0-20188 GCA_965601905.1 uncultured bacterium
GGACCCGAGCTCCGGTAAAACCGTGATCCTGTGCGAACCGCCGGGCTGGAGATGTATGCCCATGGGAACAATCGATGCGCCGCTCCGCAGAGCGAACACGGCGGCGCCCCGTGGCGTATGGGCCGGAATACCAAAAAACGGCACGAAGACGCCGTCGACATCTATATCCTGATCTACCAACATGCCGAGCATTTCACCTTTGCGTAGAGCCCGGTATCCCGCAACCGCGCCGCCGCCGCGGGGTATCGATACGATGCCGTGCCGCCGCCGCATCCGGGCTAGCATATCGTTCAGGCGGCCGTCGGAGAGCTCACGTGCGATAACGTTGACCTTGTACCCCTTTTCCGAAAAGTAGGCGCCGAGGAGTTCCCAGCATCCGATATGGCCGGTCAGCGCGATAACGCCATTCCTGCGTTCGTACGGTACCCGGAGGTGTTCCTCCCCCTCGATCCGGCAGAGGCCGAGGATTGCCTCGCGCGAGAGATGCACGAGACTCAGAGCATCGAACGCGTTCCTGCCGAGAGAGGTGAACACTCCCCTGGCGAGCGCCTCCGCAATCAAGGCCTTCCCCTCGGGAAAAGCTCTGGAAACGTTACGCATTGCCATCTCCCGATCTTTCCGGTAGAACCGGAATGCGACACCGCCGAGAAAGGCGAAGAGATCGTGCCCGAATCGTCTTGGTACAATTCTGGTCAGGATAATCAATATATTTACAGCACGAAGAGCGAGCCATCTTCGGATTTTCTTCTTCACCCCTCACCAACCACCGATATGTGAAAAACAAGTGGACATTCCCCGTTCAAAAGCACACGACACCGGCGCACCGTCTCCCCGATACAGAATCGGTAAGTATCGCAAGATACCCACGTTATTTGATCTGTACCACATGTATCTCTCTTGGTCAAGCAATTGCTGTGCCAAGCGGGAATGCCGGGCATGGGAGCGCAATGAATTTGTCAATGATAACAATAATTGCGGTCGAGCGGCAGCGCGATGCTGGCCACTGCAGTCGTAATTCGATGGCGCGGCGCGAAGCGTCCGCACCATCGAATAATGAATTACGAGATCCATGAACGGCGCGCGAATGGCATTCCGGTGGTGAGGATCTTATCGGAGACCGGCGCGTATAATGTCGTGGATGTGGATGATCCCGAGCGGACGGCCCTCCTCGTCCGTGACGAAGAGCTGCGTGACCGGCCCCGGCGGGTCCATCTCCATGCGCTTGAGCGCATCGATTGCCAGCTCACCGGTTCGGATGGTCCGTGGGGTGGAGGTCATCAACACGGCCACCTTGACCGCAAGGGCGGCCGGATTCTTGATGAGAATACGCTTCAGGTCCCCGTCTGTAAGGATGCCGACCAGCAGGCCTTCCTTATCGGTGACGCCCGTGCATCCAAGCCGCTTGTTGACGACCTCGAAGAGACTGTCCTTCAGTGGCATATCCATGGAAACGAGGGGGAGCTCATCACCGGTATGCATCAATTCACCCACCGTCAGCAGAAGCCGCTTGCCGAGTGCGCCGCTTGGATGGATACGCGCGAAATCCTCCCTACTGAAGTTTCGGCAACGGTAGACGGCGACGGCCAGTGCGTCGCCGAGCACCATGGCGGCCGTCGTGCTCGTGGTCGGTACGATATCCATAGGACATGCCTCACGCTCGGCACCGGTGAGAAGCACCACATCGCTCGCCTCGGCGAGCTGTGTATCGTCGCGGGCCGTAATTGCGATCCTGGTGACCTTCATTGCCCGGAGGTAGGGAAGAATCTTCCCCATCTCCTCGTTGCTGCCGCTCTTGCTCACGGCGAGGAACACGTCGTCCTCTGTGACCATCCCCATATCTCCGTGCACCGCCTCTCCGGGGTGGAGGTAGACGGACGGCGTGCCGGTACTGCTCAGTGTGGCGGCTATCTTCCGGGCAACGATGCCCGATTTGCCGATACCGCACACGATGACCTTTCCACGGCACCCGAGGAGAATCTCGACGGACTGCTCGAACGCGGGGCCGATGTTGATCCTGAGCTCCCGGAGTCCCTCGATCTCCTCCGTGATGACGGTGCGACCGATCTCGACGACATTCTCGCGCCCCGCAGCGCCGCGCGTTCCCGGTTCCTTATTCACTTGTTCTCCTGCATCTTCCCCGGCATTCGGTGTGCCGTCCGCTCTATCCTCTTTCTTCGTACCTTCGACCGTCATTTCGAATCAAATCCCTTCACCGCTCGAAACAACTCTCCCGTCTCATGTACGAGCCGCGGAAGCTCGTCCAGGGGGAGCATCACCTCGGCATCGCACCGGCATGAACCGGGATCGAAATGCGTCTCCACGAAGAGCCCGTGGCACCCCGCCGCGACTGCGGCCCGCGCGAGGATCCGGGCATACGCCGGCCTTCCACCCGACTTCGTGCCGAGCCCGCCGGGGAGCTGCAGCGAATGGGTGGCATCGAACACGAGGGGAACCCCCAGCGGCGCCATGGTAGGGAACGCGGTGAAATCGACCACGAGGTTGTGGTAGCCGAAAAAGGTGCCCCGCTCGGTTACGAGCACCACCTCGGCCCCGCCCCTGCGCGCCTTCTCGACGGCGAGCCCCATCTCGGCGGGAGAGAGAAACTGCCCCTTTTTCAGGTTTAGAGCCTTGCCGGTCCCGGCCGCCGCCACGATCAATCGTGTCTGCCGCGCCAGAAAGGCCGGTATCTGCAGCACATCGCACACCTCGGCCGCCCACGCGACCTCCTCGCGGCAGTGCACATCGGTAAGGACGGGGCATGCCACCGTCTCACGGATCCGCCCGAGCATCTCGAGCCCGCGCTCGAGGCCCGGACCGGTGTACGAATCGATCGAGGAACGATTGTCCTTGATGTAACTCGATTTGAATATATAAAAGAATCCTTCCCGCTCGGCGAGCGCGGCGCATTCATCGGCGATTCGCAGGGCGTCGTCTTGATTTTCGAGTGTGCAGGGACCTGCTATGAGCAGCGGTACATCACCCGGCTGCACGGTTTTCCCGCCGATCGATAGGGAATCCATACCCACTCTCCCCTCATCCGTCAGGGTGGACCGTCGCCGCCCCCGTGTTCTCGCTCCGAGTGCGCATCGCCTGCGCCGCCGCCGCGACGAGACCCTTGAAGAGGGGGTGCGCTCGCTGGGGGCGTGATTTCAACTCCGGATGAAACTGTACCGCGATGAAAAACGGATGCTCGGGGAACTCGATGATCTCGACGAGATCGCCGTCCGGGGAATGACCCGATATGCAGAGCCCATGCCCGGTGAGCGCGTCCCGGTACGCGTTGTTGACTTCCCACCGGTGCCGGTGCCGCTCGGCGATCTCCAGGGCGCCGTACAGCCCGTGCGCGAGGGAGTCTTTCTGGAGGATGCATGGATACGATCCCAGGCGCATCGTGCCGCCCATCTTCGACCGGCGCTGCTGTTCCAGCATCAGATCGATCACGGGGTGCGGCACGTCGGGATCGAATTCGGAGCTTCCCGCTTCGAGACCGCACACGTGGCGGGCGAAATCGATCACGGCGCACTGGAGACCGAGACAGATACCGAGATACGGGATGCCGTTTTCCCGCGCGTAGCGGATCGCGGCGATCTTTCCCTCGATACCGCGATCACCGAATCCGCCGGGTACGAGAAGACCGTCGACATCGGACAGAAACGCTTCGGCCCCCTCCTTCTCCACCGTCTCCGAATCGACCCATTTGATATTGACATGAACGTCGTTCGCCACTCCGGCGTGTATGAATGCTTCGATGATGCTCTTGTACGCGTCGAGAAGGTGCACGTATTTACCGCAGATCGCGATATCCACATTCTCGGTGGCGGCGTAGATCTTGTGCACCATCCGTTCCCACTCATCGAGATTGGGCGGCGGGCAGGACAGGCGGAGCTTGTCGGCGACGATATCGTCGAGACCCTCCTTGTGGAACTGCAGCGGCACCTGGTATATCGAGCTGACGTCCCGCGCCTCAATCACGGCGTCCTCCTCGACGTTGCAGAAGAGGGCGATCTTGCTGCGAATCTCGTGCCCGAGGGGCCGCTCGGTCCTGCAGAGCAGGATGTCGGGTTGAATACCTATTTCCCTGAGCGCCTTCACGCTGTGCTGGGTTGGTTTCGTCTTGAGCTCCCGCGCCGCCCGGATGTAGGGGACCAGCGTCAGGTGAATGAAGAGGGTGTTTTCCCGGCCCCTGTCGAGCCTGAACTGCCTGATCGCCTCGAGGAACGGCAGACCCTCGATATCCCCCGTCGTGCCGCCGATCTCGGTGATGACGATATCGGCGTTGTTGCCGTTCTCCGCCGCCATACGAATGCGGCTCTTGATCTCGTCGGTGATATGGGGAATCACCTGAACCGTTCTGCCGAGGTATCCTCCCTCCCGCTCACGGTTGATCACCGCCTCGTAGATCTGTCCCGTCGTCACGTTGGAACGCTGGCTCAGATCGCGGTCGATGAACCGCTCGTAGTGCCCGAGATCGAGATCGGTCTCGGCACCGTCGTCCGTCACGTAAACCTCGCCGTGCTGGAAGGGGCTCATCGTGCCGGGATCGACATTTATGTAGGGATCGAATTTCTGTAGAACGACTTTGAGGCCGCGCTGCTTGAGAAGCAGGCCGAGAGAGGCGCCGGCGATACCCTTTCCGAGAGACGACACCACCCCACCTGTGATGAAGATGTATTTCGTCTCCCGCTCGCCCACTGGAAATCCTCACCGGAAGGTGTCGTGCCCGTAAATCCTTTCCCGCCCAATCTATCGGCTTTCAAGCCATTTTTCAACTCTTTTTATATCGGATGGGCTATCAATCCCGATGGAGCCCGTGCGGCAGGGCACAACGCGTATACCGAAGCCGTTCGAGAGGACCGCGGGGAAGCCGGGTGAATTTCAGAAGAAAGGAACGCCGGTAGGCATACACGCCGATGTGCCGGAGCACCGCCCCGGCCCCGTGCGGTATCGTCGATCGTGAAAAGTAGAGTGCGTTCCCACCCCGGTCGCATACCACCTTCACCACATCGGACCGTTCGAGCTCGCGCCGATCCGCCTCCCGCACCGCCAGGGTTCCCATCACGACACGCGGACATTGCCGCATCGTATCGATCAATCGTTCGACACCGCCGACGGGGAGTACCGGCTCGTCACCCTGCAGGTTGAGCACGATGCCGTACCGGTGGCCGAGCGCAACCTCGCGGACGCGGGAGGTTCCCGTTCGATGGGCGCGCGAGGTCATGACCGCCGCGCCGCCGTCCCGCTCGACGGCCTCCTTGATCCGCACATCATCCGTGGCAACCAGCACGCGGTCCACGCCGTCGAGCATCGAGGCGCGGCGGTATACATGGACGATCATGGGAAGCCCGCCGATCTCGGCCAGCGGCTTCCCGGGGAACCTGGTCGATCCGTACCGTGCCGGAATAACGGCCAGTACGCGTGAGCGTGGCATTGCGCTCCAATCCCCCGCTGCCTCCGTTCCCGAGCGGCCGGAACAGGGTCAGCGGGCGTATGTCTTCTGTCCTTCCCGGTAGACGTTGCCCCCGTGGCAGTCCTGCGCGACGATAAGGGGGAAATCCTTGACCTCGAGCCGGCGGATCGCCTCCGCCCCGAGGTCCTCGTATGCAACGATCTCAACCGCGTGAATCGACTTGGATATCAATGCGGCCGCGCCGCCGGTGGCGGCGAAGTAGACGGCGCCGTGCTCCTTCATCGACTCGACCACCTCTTCGGTGCGCCCTCCTTTCCCGATCATCCCCTTGAGGCCATGTTCGATAAGGGTCGGAGCGTACGGGTCCATCCGGTAGCTCGTCGTCGGGCCCGCCGAGCCGATGACCTTGCCGGGCGGGGTCGGAGCCGGCCCCACGTAGTAGATCACCTGTCCCTCCAGGGGAATAGGTAACTGCTTACCCTCGGCGATCAGATCGACGAGCCGCTTGTGCGCGGCGTCCCTGGCCGTGTATACGACGCCGGTGAGGCGGACGGTATCCCCCGCCTTCAGCGTCATGACAACATCCTTGGTGAGCGGAACGGTCAGTGCGTGCTCTGCCATTATTCACCTGCCTGATCTCTAAGACGGCTTCCATTACAACGATAATTCATTATGGATCCCTCCCGCCGGACGGTTCTCTCACAGCTCCACATAGCTGTTCCCCTACAGCTCCACATACTTGTGACGCGCCGCATGACAATTCATATTGACGGAGACGGGAAACGAGGCGATATGGCGAGGGGCCGTTTCGACGTGAACGGCGAGCGCCGTCACGCGCCCACCGAGCCCCATCGGCCCGACGCCCGTGTTGTTCACCAGCGTGAGGAGATCCTTCTCGAGTTCCGCGTAGAAGGGATCCTCGTGCGCGCTCCCGATCAGCCTCAGGAGGGCCTTCTTCGCGAGGTATGCGCATCGCTCGAATGATCCGCCGATGCCGACTCCCACCACGACCGGTGGGCACGGATTGCCCGAGGCGCTGCGAACGCTCTCCGTGACGAATTGCTTGACGCCCTCGATCCCGTCCGCCGGTTTCATCATGGCGATCCTGCTCATGTTCTCGCTTCCGCCCCCCTTGGGAACGACGTAGATTGCAAGCTTGTCCCCCGGTACGATACGGAGGTGAATGATGGCCGGCGTATTGTCGCCGGTGTTTCCTCCCCGGACGGGATCGGCGAGAACCGACTTTCGCAGGTACCCGTCGGTATACCCCTTCTTGACCCCCTCGTTCACGGCGGTCTCGAAATCCCCGCCGGTGATGTGCAGATCCTGCCCCATCTCGATAAAAATAACGGCGAGCCCTGTATCCTGGCAGATCGGAATCCGCTCGGTGCGGGCGATCTCGGAATTCTCCAGTATCTGACGGAGAACCTCCGTGCCCGCCGGGGACTCTTCCTTCTCGTAGGCCGACTCGAGCGATTTCTGCACATCATCCTCGAGCTCGTAGTTGGCCTCCATTGAAAGGCGCGCGATCGCCTCCGTGATCGCACTGGCTTGGATCTCTCTCATGGCATCCCTCTCCTTCTACAGCCTCTACAGTGCCGGATCGAGCACGACGACCTTCCGCTCCCCGGGGAGGGTTTCCCTGGTAACGGTTATCTCGCTGGCGCCGGCGTGCTCCACACTCTGCACGAGACCGGTGAACTTCTCCACCGGCTCTATGGGGAACGCGACTTTCTCGGTTTTGTAATGCATCGGAATGACGAGCTTCGGGCCGATATCTTCGATTACACGGAGGGCCGTCTCCGCGTCGATCGTGAAGTAGCCGCCGACCGGAACGAGCACCACATCAACCCCCTCGAGCGCGCCGGCCGCATCGGCCGGGAGAGGATGACCGAGATCTCCAAGGTGCGCGAGCCTGATACCCTCCGCCTCGATAACGGATATCAGGTTCGTTCCCCGCTCGCTCCCCTCCGATTCATCGTGAAAGGTTGGAATCGATGTGATCTTGATTCCATCGATCTCGTGCTCGCCGGCGCTTTTGATCACGTGCTTGGCCTGCGCCGTCACGCTCTCGCAGCAATGGTCCGCATGGTCATGGCTCACCACCGCGATATCGAACGTCTCCGTTATCGGCCCGTAGACGAGCGCGCCGCCGTAGGAACCCGATTCGTACGGATCGAACACGACTGATCTCCCGTCCGAGAGCGAGAGGGCGAACGCGGCGTGTCCGAGATACTTGATTCGCATATGCTGACCCCCTGATAAAAAAAGAGAACCCCAAGGGCGCTACCGGCACCTTGCGGGTTCTCCCGTATGAACCGACATATGACGCGGATCGTCAGTTGGCGTATACACTCACTTTTTTCTTCTTCTTGCCGAGACGTTCGAATTGCACGACACCGTCGACGAGCGCGAAGAGCGTATCGTCGTTGCCCCTGCCGACATTGAGTCCGGGATGGATCCTCGTTCCACGCTGGCGCACGATGATCGCACCCGCCAGAACCTGCTGCCCCGCGTGGCGCTTGATGCCGAGCCTCTTGGCGTTGCTGTCCCGGCCGTTCTTGGAACTTCCCACGCCTTTCTTGTGTGCCATCTCGCCTCAGCTCCTTGCCTGATATCAGCTAAGTGGATATCTCCTTTATTTGCAATAGAGTATAGCCCTGACGATGCCCCTTCGTCCGGCGGTATTTCTTTCTCCGTTTCATCTTGAAGACGATCGTTTTTTTGTCCTTGCCGTGCTGGAGCACCTGGGCGGTGACCGTGACATCGTCGAGGCGCGGCTGCCCCACCCGCACATCCTCGCCATCGGCGTAGAACAAGACATCATCGCATCGAATGATACTCCCCACCGCCGCATCGAGCAGGGGAACCTCTACCTTCTCTTCGGGCTTCACCGTAAACTGTTTGCCGGCCAGATTGACGACCGCGTACACTTCTCTACCTCCTCCATACGCTGGAAGTGAAATATATTCATAACAAAGCCGCTCCCCCAAGTCAAGTCGAAAAGAACAGTGGAGATCGGCCGCGATCCGCCGACACCCGGAGAATCGACTGGGACGAGCCATCGTGGGGGGCCGAACGTTCATCTATCAGTCGCTCGTCTCGGAGACCATGTGCACGGAACGCTGGGGAAACGGGATCTCGATCCCCGCCCCATCGAACGCCTTCTTGACCTTCTCGGTGACATCGAATTTGACTCCCCAGTAATCCTCCTTCTTGACCCACGGCCTGACAACGAAGTTGACGCTCGAGTCGGCCAGCTCGGCAACGGCTATCTGCGGCGCCGGATCGCCGAGGATACGCTCATCTTCCGTGAGGATGCTCGTGATGATGTCGTACGATTTCTGTATCGAGGAGGAATACCCGATACCGAACATCATATCGACCCGCCGCGTGTCGTATCCCGTGATGTTTTTGATGACATCGCCGTAGATCTTGCCGTTCGGCACGATCACCTTGACGTTGTCGGGAGTGGCGACGATCGTGCTGAAGATGCGGATCTCCTTGACGACGCCGAGCACGCCGGCGGCGGCGATTACATCACCGACGCGGAATGGCCTGAAAATCAGCACCATGACGCCGGCGGCGAAGTTCGACAGGGACCCCTGGAGGGCGAAGCCGATAGCGAAACCGGCGGCGGCGAGCACCGCGACGAACGAGGCCGTCTCGACTCCGAATTTGGAGAGGGCCGCGAGCACGGTGAATACCATGATCAGTATATAGGCGAGTCTCGCGACGAACTTGATGATCGTCTCGTCGGTCTTCGCCTTGGCGAGGAGCTTCCTCACCACGTTCCGCACGATCCCGGCGACAATACGACCGACGATCAGAATCAGTACCGCGCCGATGATCTTGATGCCGTAGACCGTCGCGAAATCCACGAGACGCTGCATGACGTTTTCCATACTGCCTCCTTCCTCGAAGGTTATACATTACCCGATGCGTTACACAATTACCCGATGCACGCCCACCGTCACCGGACAGGTGTTTCTCTACGTATATGTTCTCGAACTAAAAATGGATGCCAATGCCCTACCGGTGAACAATAGATATACAGGCGAAGTCCGGTAACTGTCAAGGTAAAATTGGAAAGGTTCTTAATGACCTGCCGCCAGCCACCGTCGGGAGGGCCCGGTCATCGGTTCTCGATTCCGCCGCTACCTGAAAGCTACCTTGAGGTTGCGCCTCGTGTCGCTCGAGAGAATCCCGATATCCTCGCGGTGCACACGGGGATCGTCCACGATGTCGACGCGGAGGTGATACCGCTGTTCGAGCTCCCTGATGTTGTCTCCGCGCTCCTCTCGGAGGAATATGCCGAGGAGCGGATTGAGCCGGAACTCAATCCCCTTCTCCCTGCGCGTTGCGCCGATCCGCCGTATCCAGTGCTCGACCTTCATCGCCAACGACTCGAAGCTGAGAATCTTGCCACTGCCGTCGCAGTAGGGACACTCGTCGCTGTAGTAGTGGAGCAGGCTCGGGCGGACGCGCTTGCGGCTCACCTCGATGAGGCCGAGCTCACTGATCGTCGACACACGCGCGCGTGAACGATCCTTGCGTAGAGCGCTCCGGAACTCATTGTAGACCTTGCGCCGGTTCTCCTCACGTTCCATGTCGATGAAGTCGACGACAATGATTCCGCCGATATCGCGAAGCCTGAGCTGTCTGGAAATTTCCTTCGCCGCTATGAGATTCGTCTCGAGAATCGTCTCTTCCTGGTCGCGCTTGCCGGTAAAGCGGCCGGTGTTGACATCGATCGATACGAGCGCCTCGGTATGCTCGATGACGATATACCCCCCCTTGCGGAGCCAAATCTTGCGCTCGAGGGTTTTCTCGATCTCCTGTTCAATATCGTAGTGGTCGAATATCGGGCTCTTCTCCTGGTACAGGCGCACCCGGGAGGCGAGATGGGGTGCGAACGACTTCAAATATGTCCGGAGCCGTTCGTGCTCTTCCTTGTTATCGATGATGATACGGTCGACATCCTCCGTGAAAATATCACGGAGCGCGAAAACGGTGATATCGACATCTTCGTGTACCAGCGTGGGAGGTGTCGCCCGTTCAAGCTTCTTACGCACATCATTCAACCGCTCCTCGAGGTAGTGGATGTCGTCGCGCAACTGGTCGTTCGGCACGCCGTTGCCGGCGGTCCGCACGATGATGGCGGCGCCCTTGGGACGGTACTTGCGCACGATCGCCCGTAGCCGGTTCCGCTCCTTGCGGCTTTCTATCTTCTTGCTGACACCGATGTGATCGAGGTCCGGCATGAGCACGGCGTAGCGACCGGGCAGGGAAACTTGCGACGACACGCGCGGCCCCTTGGTGCCGATCGCTTCCTTTCTCACCTGCACCACGATCTCCTGCCCCTTCTTCAGCAGGTTCTCGATAGGCGGGAACTCTTTCCGCCTCTTGTTGTTGAACTCGATTTCATCATCGTCGAGAAGGCTCGGATCGATCGAGCCCGAAGCCACGTCACTCACGTGGAGAAAGGCCGCTTTCTCCTGCCCGATATCGACGAACGCCGCCTGGATACCGGGTATGACGGCGTTGATACGGCCGAGGTAGACATCGCCGACCGTCCGCCTGCTGTCCTCGCGTTCGATGAGAAATTCGACGAGCTCACGATCCTCGAGGATCGCGATGCGGACCTCGCGCTGCGAGAAGTTGATCACTATTTCTTTGCGCATCGTTCCTGCCTCTACTCCCGCCGGCGCACCATGTCCAGCGGGGCCTTGTAACTATCCTCAGTTTTGTACAATATCTCAAGTCTTTTCGTCGCAACAAGCGGAATCAGCCGCTCGGGGAAGACTATCCGGAGAAGGTCCCGGGGGGTCAGTGCACCGCTCCCCCCGCCGTCGACGGTGAGCTCAAGTGCATTTTCATTCTCCCGCAGACGTATGGAACAGGTCCCGCAGCGCCGCGATCTCCCCTTCCGATCGACTACGGCGCCGTTCTCACGGATCATTGCGCTCCACAGCTCCGCAACCCGCGCGGCGGGATCGGGGAGGAACCGGGCGTCAAGCTCATGCGCACCACGGAGCACGTCGAAGCCGAGGCGGTAAACGAAGCGCACCTCCTGCGGCAACTTCCCCATTCTCCGTGTAAACGGTCCGTCACGATCCCGTACGGCAATGCCCTCCGGGAGGCAGCGATTGATCTCTTCGTTCGCGCAGTCAGCGGGCAAGCACAGCTCGGCGTCGAAGAATTCGCCGATTCCCTCTGTGCCGACCGCCAGGGAAGGTCCCATCGAGAGCCGCGGATGAGGATGGAATCCCTCGCTGAAGCGGAGCGGCCAGCCGGTCATACGCAGGGCGCGTTGAATGATCCGCAACACATCGAGATGCGACAGGAACCGTGCGCGGCCGCAGCGTTCATAGAGGAATCGGTAGCGAAATACGGGGGCTTCCCCACTCCCCCCGTACCGATTGACCTTGACCGTACCGGGCACGGGGGTGATCCGCGCACGC
Source organism: uncultured bacterium (assembly GCA_965601905.1). Lineage (GTDB taxonomy): Bacteria > Krumholzibacteriota > Krumholzibacteriia > Krumholzibacteriales > Krumholzibacteriaceae > DATKWS01. The sequence continues at coordinate 11,872 of CBFCXB010000005.1, forward strand.
GTGCCGCCGGCCATCGGCGCGTTTTTCCTCACCGGACCGGATACCCTGCAGCGTTCCTCCCTCCCCGCGCTTGCGCCATCGCATGCGCCGCATCCCGTACAGCCGTCCTCCCGGCAGTCGGCCGTGAGAAGGCCGGCATATGCCCGTTCGCGCTCCTGGAGGAGATAGGACGTGGAGATTCCCATATCGAACGGGGCCCACGGGAGGGGCTCCTCGATAGGAAACGCGCCGGTAAAATCGAACGGATCGAGTCCGTGCTCCCGGAATGCCTCGATCCACAGATCGAAACGGAACATGTCCCGCCACCCGTCGAAGCGGCAACCAAGGCGGTACGCGCTCAGGAGAACCGGCCAGAGCCGCCGGTCGCCGCGCGCCATTATTCCCTCGAGCACGCTCGCCGCCGGGTTGCGGAGACTCAGTTGAACGCGTCGATGGTGAATCCTGCGCCGGATATGCGTCTCCTTTTCACGCAGTTCATCGAGTGAGCACTGCCGCTCCCACTGGAACGGTGTATCTATTTTTGGAACGAACGGGGACACGGACACACCGAGCGTGAACCGTCCCGCGCTCCTCGGCAGCGCGCAGATCGCGCCGACGAGATCGGAGATGCCGTCCAGATCCTCCGGCGTCTCGGTCGGCAGGCCGATCATGAAGTAGAGCTTCAGCCGCTGCCATCCACCCTCGAGGATTCGTAGGCATCCGTCGAGAATCTCATCGTTGGTCATGCCCCTGTTGATAACGCGGCGGAGGCGCTCCGTTCCCGCCTCGGGGGCGATGGTGAACCCGGACCTGCGGACGAGGGAGGAGGCGGCGACGATCGGCGCCGTGATCGTCTCGGGGCGGAGGCTCGGGAGCGTGAGTGAGACACGTCGCGCCTCGAGTTCCGGCGTGAGCCGAGCGAGGAGTTCGTCGAGCTCGGAGTAATCAGACGTGGAGAGGGAGAGGAGCGATACCTCCTCCCAACCCGACGCATCGAGCCCCGCCGTCACGGCCTCGACGATCTCGTCGACGGTGCGCTCCCGGCGCGGTCGGTTGACCATCCCGGCATGGCAGTAACGGCAGCCGCGCGTGCAGCCCCGCTGGATCTCGACGGAGAGCCGGTCATGTACGATCTCCGCCGAGGGAACGATCGGCCGGAGTGCGAGGTCGCCCTCGCGCAGCCGGTAGGTGCGGGCCGCGGCGGTGCGTGAGATCCCCTCGACGTACACCCCCGCCACGCCGGCGAGCGCCTCCCGGAGACGGCCCCGCTCGCCGGCGGCGCCTTTCGCGCCTGTGCCCTTCACAGCGGTGTTCTTCGCGGCGCGGAGCGCTGCAACCGCCTCGGGCAGGGACTCCTCGCCGTCGCCGAGAAAGACGGCATCGAGAGCCGCCAGGAAGGGAAGTGGATTGGAACAGCACGGGCCGCCGGCCACAACGAGCGGATCGTCCTCACCCCGCCGCGCCGCCTCTAGCGGTATCCCGGCGAGATCGCACACCATGAGGAGATTGGTGTAGTGCAGCTCGTAGGTCAGCGAGATGCCGACGAGATCGAAATCGCGCACCGGCGTCCCCGTCTGGAGGGAGCGCAACGGTTCCGAAGAACCGCGCAGGAGACGCTCCACATCGGGCCAGGGAGCGCACGCGAACTCGACGCCTACCCCCGTAATGCGGGCGAGCCGGTGATAGAGAAAGCGTATGCCCTGGTAGGACATACCGATCTCATACGCATCGGGAAAGACGAGAAGGACATTGAACGTCTCCCGGCGAAATCCGCGCGAGGCAAGGTTGAGCTCCCGATCGATATACCGCGACGGCCGTTCAGCACACGGAAGGATACCGTCGTAAAAGGTTTCGGCTCCTTTTTGACGCATCGTGTCCCGTCAAACCTCCCCTCCCACCGTGATGGCCGGTATTCGCACCGTCGGCTGCGCGTCGGCGACCGGCACGAGCTGACCGTCCTTGCCGCACGTTCCTATGTCGAATCCTAAGTCGTTCCCTACCATGTCTATCTCTTTCAAAATCTTGGGGCCGTTGCCGATGAGCGTCGCACCGCGCACCGGCTCGGCAACCTTCCCGTCCCGGATGCGGTACGCTTCGTTGGCCTTGAATACGAAATCACCGCTCGAGGTGTCCACCTGCCCGCCTCCCATGCGCATGACGTACAATCCCTTCTTGACGCTGGCGACGATCTCGGAGGGGTCGTGTTCGCCGGGAGCGATAAACGTGTTGCTCATCCGCACGATCGGCCTGAACCGGTACGACTGCCGCCGCCCGTTCCCCGTGGATTCGAGACCGAGTTTGCCCGCCGTCCGCCGGTCGAGGAGCCAGCCCCGCAGACGGCCGTTCTCCACCGGAACGGTCCGCTGCGCCGCGATTCCTTCATCGTCGAAGACGTACGAGCCCCGCTTTCCGTCGAGCGTGGCATCGTCGATCACCGTGACGAGCGGTGAGGCGACCATCTCGCCGACGTGGCCGCTGTAGATCGAGAGGCCCTTCTCGGCGGCGTCCCCCTCGAGTCCGTGCCCGATCGCCTCGTGCGTCATCGTGCCGCCCGCGCGGCTTCCCAGGACGACCGGCATCGTGCCGGCCGGCGCCCGCCTCGCCCGCAGGACCATGATCGCGCTCTCTCCCGTCTCTGAGGCGAGCCGCTCGTGAGCGCCGCCGGAGAAGAACTCGAATCCCTTCCTCCCGCCAACGGCGCGATATGCCGTCTGGAGACCGCCGTCGCCGCTCGCGATCGCACGCACCGAGAAGAGCACCTGCCGACGCTCGTCCCGGATGGCGTCCCCCTCGCTGTTGAATATCCACACGTGCTGGATGGAGTCGCCGTAGTTGACCTGCACCTGGGAAATCTCATCTCCCGCCGCGCGCGCCGCCCGGTCCGCTTCGAGCGCCAGCGCGGCCTTGACATCGATTGAGACCGCATCGGCGGGTTCCACGACACCGTCGGTCAGCCCCCTTCTCGTCTCGCCGAGAGCAACGGTCCCGTGTCTCCCATCCTCCAGTTCGGCCGTGACTTCGCGCCCCAGCCTGAACAGTTCATCCCTGCCGGTGACATTCGAGTAGCCGTAGGCGGTGCGGAATCCCGTCATTACACGGAGCCCGAACCCGCAGTCCCAGCCGCTCGCGACCCGTTCCACCCTGCGATCCTCGCATGAAATCTCATGAAGGAAGCGCTGTTCGAAGAAGAACTCCGCGAACTCCGCCCCCCGGGAGACGACATACTCGATTGCGTCCTGGATATCCCCACGTTCGGGCGTCATGAAACGGTACCGCCCCCCTTCTCCCCGGTGCAGCATCCATGGCCCGGTCCGAGCGCCTCCTTGCCGTGGGTGAGCTGACCGGTGATCGGGTACTCGCCGCAGAAACACGCGGCACAGTAATCCTTGGGATAGTCGACACACGAGAGGAGTCCCTCGAGTGAGAGATATCGGAGGGTATCGACACCGAGGTAATCACGGATCTCCTCGGCGGAATGAGTCGAGGCGATCAACTCGTCACGCATCGGGGTATCGATGCCGTAGTAACATGAATGCGCGACGGGGGGAGACCCGATGCGGAGGTGGATCTCCGCGGCGCCTGCGTGCCGGAGCATCGTCACGAGTTTCTTCATCGTGGAACCGCGGACGATCGAATCGTCGACCACGACGACACGCCGTCCGTTCAGCACCCCACGCACCGGATTGAACTTGATCCGCACATCCCAGTCCCGCGTTCTCTGGAGCGGCTGGATAAACGTTCTCCCGACGTAGTGGTTGCGGATGAGGCCGAACTCGAAGGGGAGTCCGGACTCTTCGGCGTACCCGAGTGCGATCGTGTTGCTGGAATCGGGAACCGATATCACGATATCCGCTTCGGCGGGGGCCGCGCCGGCGGGCCGCCGCCCCCCCGGCCGGACCTTGTCGACATTCTCGCCGAACACCTTGCTGTCGGGGCGGGAGAAGTATATAAATTCAAATATGCACTTGGAGAGGGTTTTTGCAGGTTCAGCGAATTGACTACTGGAAAACCCTTCCTCGCCGGCGATGCACATCTCCCCCGGCTCGATCTCCCTGACGTACCGTGCGCCGATGATGTCGAACGCGCAGCTCTCCGAAGCAAAGACATGCGCGTCCCCGAGCTTTCCGAGACACAGCGGCCTGAATCCACGGGGATCGCGCATCGCGATAATCTTGCCGCGTGTGAGGAATGTCAGAGAGTACGAGCCGGACACGCACTTCAGGGCCTCGGCGATCATATCCTCGAGTTTACGCTCCCGGCTGCGGGCGATCAGGTGCAGGATGACCTCGCTGTCCATCGTGCTGCGAAAAATCGAACCCTCATTTTCCATCCGCCGTCTGAGCTCGTTCGCGTTGACGAGGTTTCCGTTGTGGGCGACGGCGATCTTGCCGATCTTGCAGTCGACCAGAAACGGCTGCGCATTCACCAACTCGGACAGTCCCGTCGTCGAATAGCGGTTGTGCCCGATGGCGAGATTCCCCTTGAGAGAGGATCTGATCTCATCATTATAGACCTTCGAGACGAGTCCCATTCCCCTGTGCTCGTAGACGCGCTTGCCGTCCGAGGTAATGATGCCGGAGCTTTCCTGCCCGCGATGCTGAAGGGCATAGAGACCAAGGTATGTGAGCTGCGCGGCGTCAGGGGCGCCGTAAATGCCGAATACGGCGCACCCCTCATGGATGCCGTTCGCTCCGACCATGGCGCCTTCCGTCACCTTCATCGAAACTTCACTCCTTTCCGGGAACTCGCCGCGGCATCATGCGCCGCGCTCATGAATATTCTTCGGTGGAAACAGTCTCCCGGGATTATCAATCTCCTCGCTTCCCCGCCGTTTGAGGCGAAAGCGACGCCGTCGTGATGAGTTCGAGACGCTGATAGTGCGGATTGAGCAGCAGGCCCTCCCTGCGGGAACGGGTAACGGCGATGCGCCCGGCCGTTTCGAGCGCCTCCGCGTTGTTCTCGGCGGAGACGATGATCCGCCACACCTCCCCGGCCTTCATTCCCGATACAGCGACACCGCGCACACGTCCGTTGAGGCGGTCCGTACAGCCCGCCTCCCGGTCCCCGTCACGAGGCAATCGAGCGCAAAGAGACTCGCCGTCGCCGCCCCGTTCACATCCGCGTTGAGCGCGTAATCGTGCTCGAGCGGGAGGTCTCCCCTGCAGTGGGCCGCGGGCGGCGGCTCGTGCGTTCCCACGGCGGGCGGCGGCATTTCACCGTTTCCAAACGGAACACCGCGCTCGGTGGCATTCCCCACGATCATGAGACGGTAACGGTGCTTGTTCTGATTGGTGAAGGTGCTGTCCATCCGCACCGCGCGATCGATCTCCTCCATGATCGACTCCGCGCTCCCCTCTGCCGTGAATCCCCAGTATGAAAAGCGAAGCAGCCCGTGGATCCGCCCGGCGAAATCGAGCTTCTCGGTCAATGTCAGCCAGGCGGTCTGCGCCACGAGATCGACGACCTTGAGTCGCACCCAGAGCTCAACCCACACACTCACGGGGAACCCTCCTCTCTCCGGGCGGCATTCGCCCCGGTACTCGCGCCGGCCCGGCCCGTCCCGCCGCACACGCCGAGAAGGGAAGCGAAGAAGCGCCGTCCCGGCCCCTCACCCTCGAGCCCGATCGAATCATCCACGGCGCGCGACCTGCGTCTTCCCCACGGTCCGGTACAATCCTCCGGTACCTGCCGGAGCCAAGTCGCCCGCTCGGGGTGGGGCATCATCGCTAGAACGTTCCCCTCCGGATTGCATACGCCGGCCATATTCTCCATCGACCCGTTGGGATTGGCGGGGAAGGTCGGATCGATCTCGCCGGTGCCGGTACAGTACCGAAGCACGATCTGATCGTTCCGTTTCATCTCGTCCAAGACTTCGGCATCCTCGGTGACGAACCGTCCCTCGGCATGGGCAATCGGGATCGGAACGATCTCCCCTTCATCCATCGCGCCGGCCCAGATGCAGCCGCTCCTCTCACGCCTGAGGAACACCCAGTTGCAGTAATACCCCACGCGATCGGCCATGCGGTTTGGCGCCAGCGCGAGATCGACGCGCTCCCAGTGCAGGCCCGGGATGAATCCCGACTCGACGAGCACCTGTGCGCCATTGCATATGCCGAGCAGCGGCCGCCCCTCGCGGGCGAGATCACCGAGCTTGTCCATGATCCGGTCCTTTGCCGCCACGACCCCCGCCCTGATCCGATCCTGGTAGGAAAAACCTCCCGGTAGGATCACGGCGATCGTCTCATCGAGCACGGCGGGATCGTCGTTCCACCGGAACAACCGGGCCTCATGCCCGGCCGCTCGAACGGCGAGGGCCGTCTCATCCTCGCAGTTCACACCGGGGAACTGAATGATCGCGACCGTTTCCTTGAACGAATTCGTCACGCATGTTCCTTTCGATCTTCCGTGTAACACTACCGGCTACGCGCGCCGGGGGGCGTCAACCACTCGCCGCCGGTTCCGCTTCCTCGATCCCGAATAGGGCGCGGCACCCCTCCATGTAAGCCGTCTGAAGCTCGTCGATATCCCACGCGGCAAGCCTCTTGCCGTCGGCCAGCACCTCGAGCCGGCGCCGCGGCACGAGCGAACCGAGCCTGAAGAGCTGTACGCGGTTGCGCGTGCAGAGGGCGAGCGCTTTGCTCTCCAGCCCGGCGGGGAGCTCGACGATGAATCCGCCCGTCTCGGTGAAGAGAATCGTGTGCGGGGGAAGTCCGGTTGATTCGAATTCGGCTGTATCGATCGTGATTCCGAGACCGCCGGCCTCCCGCGCGCCCAGCGCCATCTCGGCCAGCGCGGTGATGAGCCCCCCCTGCCCGATATCGTGGCACGCCCTGATCCAGCCGAGCCGGTGCATCTCGATGACCACCGCGATCTGGCGCCGCTCGCGAATGAAATCGGCCGTCGGAACGTTCGCGCCGAGCGCACCGCATGTCACGCGGTAATACTCGCTGCCGCCGAGCTCATCGAGCGGCCTTCCAATGAGAAAGAGCTCGTCGCCTTCCTCCTTGAACCGGAGCGACCTGCACCGCGAGTAGTCCTCTATGACGCCCACGCACGCAATGATCGGCGACGGCGGGATCGGCCGCCCGCTCTCGCCCTGGTTGTAGAAGCTGACGTTGCCCGAGACGACGGGGAGCGGATGCCCCTCGTGTGTGAGAAGTCCGATACCGCGGCAGGCGTCACCGACCCCCCGCACACCCTCGGCGAACTCCCAGAAGACCTCTTCGATCTCTGGATTCCCGTAGTTGAGGCAATCGGTGATCGCCGCCGGCACGGCCCCCACGGCGGCGACGTTCCGCGCCGCCTCGCACACGGCGAGCGCCCCGCCCTCGTAGGGATCGATCCGCCCGTACCGTGGATTGCCGTCGACGGCGAAGGCGAGCCCGACGGATTTTCCCGGCAGCGGCGCGATCACCCCCGCATCCGCCTCGCCGGGCCGCAATACGGCCCGTCCCTGGACCTCGCTGTCGTAGCGCCGGAAAACATGGTTCTTGGATGCTATATTGGGCGATGAGAGAACACTGATACAATCGTCATGGAGGGAACGGTCCGCTTCGCGCGCCGGTTCCTCGAAGCGCTCGCGGCGCGGCCGCTTCGCCCGGTCGTAGGCGATGCCGGTCGTGATGACATCGACGGGCGCCTCGCAGACGATCTCTCCCCCGCTCTCGATACGGTACTGCCGCTCCGCCGTCACCTCGCCGATCACCGCCGCGCCGGCGCCGTGGTAGAGATGGGGAAGCTCGAAGTCCTCGTTATATATCCGGAGTACATCATCGACGAAATCGGCGGGCACGGCGAGACAGTACCGTTCCTGCGTCTCGGAGCACGAGACGACGGCGGGAGGATAGTTGCCGATGGCGAGATTGACCTTGCCGAGATCGATGGTGACGCCGAAGCCGCCGGCATCGGCCATCTCGGATGTCACGCAGGCGATCCCGCCGGCGCCGAGGTCCTTGAAACCGATCCGTACGCCGCGCCGTTCGGCCAGCTCCAGCACCTTCCGGTTGGCCACCGAGAGAACACGCTTGAGGAACGGATCGGGCACCTGGACGGCGCCCCTGTTGGCCTCTTCCTCCCCCGCGAGGTCCTCGGAGGCGAACGCGGCGCCGCCGAATCCCGAGTCATCGGTCGGTTTACCGACGAGTATCATGCGGTACGGCATCGTGCGCGCGTCCTCGGGGACGCGGCTCCGCAGGATATGCGACTCCATGACGAGCCCGACGGCGACGACATTGACGAGGCAATTCTCGTCGTATCCCTCGTCGAAGACGACATCCCCGCCGAGGTTCGGCACACCGAGCGCATTCCCGTACTGCGCGATTCCCTCGATGACCCCCCG